>UQZC01000071.1 GCA_900545505.1 uncultured Collinsella sp. | reverse complement strand
CTCACCCAAAACCGAATGGATGCACAGTGCCTCCTGCTGATCCTCAACGGAAAGCTCGGGCAGGATGCCGGTCATACGGCGTGCGAGCATCGTCTTGCCCGATCCCGGAGACCCGATCATGAGCAAGCCGAGTTCTCCTGCCGCCGCAAGCGCCATGCCGCGTTTAGCGACTTCCTGCCCCAGCACGTCGGCATAGTCGAGCTCAGGCTCAAAGGTCGCCTCAGGCCCTTCAGAATCCAGGTAGTGCCGCGCGGCATCGCCCATACCATGAGCAAGCTGAGACAAATGATCGATGAATCCGCAATCCACGCCCGCGAGTGGCACATGCTGGTCTGACCTGCCGGCGATAAAGGACAGCCCCAAATCACGCGCCAATAACTGAAACGGCACCTCGCCCTTGACAGGAAGCACCGTACCGTCCAAGCCAAGCTCACCAGCGATAAGACAACGATCGAGGTTGTCGCGGGGAATCTGCCCATCGGCCGCCAATACCGCGATGGCGATGGGCAGATCAAAGCCGCTACCGGTCTTGCGGATATCGCCGGGCGCCAGATTGACCGTAATGCCCGAGCGCGGGATCTCGAACCCGGCGGAGCGCATCGCGCAGCGAATACGACCGCGCGACTCCATCACCTCCATACTCGGAATGCCGAGCATTTGGATGCCCGGAACGCCGCCGGCAAGCGAGACCTCGACCGTGACGGGAATCGCCTCGACGCCGCGGATGCAGGCCGCGTGAACGGCAAACGTCTCGAACGCCATCACGAAACCTGCCAATCGAACGCGTTGTACTGGTGCTCGATCTCGGCGATATGCCCGTCGCGGATGGTGACGCCCACGGCATCGAAGCGAATCGCCTTGAGCGGATAATGCTCCATGAGATAGCAACTTGCGATGCGGCGGTAGCGGCGTTGCTTTTGGGCGTCCACGGCCTCCTCGGGAAAGACCCGCGTGTTGCAATCCAGCGCAACGCGTCTGGTCTTGACCTCGGCCATCACCACGACATCGTCGAGCTCATCGAGCAGCACCAGATCGGCCTCGCCCTCGGTGCAACGATAACCCTGCTCCAGCAAGGTGTAGCCGCGCTCGTTAAAGTAGTCGATGGTGATCAGCTCGCCTAGCATGCCCAGCTCGCGGGGACTGAGTCCCTTGATAAACTCGGGCGTCATCGCCCCACAGTCGAGCTCGCCGTTTTCCCAACGCTCCTTGAGCTGCTGCGTCTTGCTCTTTTTGCTTGCGGCACTCATGGGGTCTCCTTTCCCGCACACTGCATTGCCCCGATGATGAGGGCACCTTTCATGCGGGTAAGTACCGGAAGCAAACCAAAAGCTGACCAAATGCCGACAAAAAACGGGCCGTACGCAGCAATGCTGCTGCATACGGCCCGCTACCAGCAGGTTTATAAAACCACAGAGGTCCCTGTCTCCACAATTGGCCTAGAAAAGGCGCTCAGTCTGCAGAAAGTTTCCGCAAAAGCTCACGCGGTGCAGCGGACAAAGTCCATGTTTGCGAATGGCCTCGATGTGCTCGGGGCTCGCATAGCCCTTCGACTCGGCCAGATGGTACTCGGGGTACTCGGCGTCGTACTCGACCATCATCTCGTCACGCGTGACCTTGGCCATGATGGACGCTGCGGCGATGCAGGCGATCTTGGCATCGCCTTTCACCACATCGCGCTCGTTAGGAACAGCGCCCAAGGGGTTGCCATCCATGAGGACGCAGTCGGGTTCAAGTCCCGTATCGGCCACGGCGCCCGCAACGGCGGTACGGATAGCACGGGCCATGCCCATCTCATCGATATCCGCAGGAGCGATATGGCAAAAACCGATCGCCGTCGCCACCTCGGCAATCTTCACTGAGAGCAACTCGCGGCGCGCCGGCGTGAGCTTTTTGGAATCGTTGATGCCCCAGACGCGCGGCTCCATGGGAAGGCACACGGCACACACGGTTAAGGGACCCGCTACCGAGCCGCGGCCCACCTCGTCGACACCAACGACCACCCCATCGCCGCCAAGCTCATGCATAAGCTCGTACATGTCATTGACGCGCTCGCGCTCGGCAAGTTCCTTAGCATGGCGTTTGAGGGCGCGTTCACAAGCCTTGATCACCTGCTGGCGCGGGTCCTCGCGATAATGCTCCACGAGGGCGGGGATCTCCTCAAACGTTGCGCTCGCTAGCTCTCCGGCAACCTGCGATGCCGAAACCGAGCTCGTCATATTGGCCATACCAGGCCCTCCTTGCATGCAAATCAGATAAAAAGAAGGGCCACCCGAAGGTGACCCTTGTGTCCAAACGAGTGGACAGACGCTGCGATCTTCTTAGCGCTTCTCGGGGATGCGAGCAGCCTTGCCCACCTTGTCGCGGAGGTAGTACAGCTTGGCGCGACGGACGCGACCATGACGGACGACCTCGAGCTTGGCGATCTTGGGGCTGTGAAGCGGGAAGGTACGCTCAACACCGACACCGAAGGACATCTTGCGGACGGTGAAGGTCTCGCGGGCACCAGCGCCGGCCATGCGGATGACGTCGCCCTGGAAGACCTGGATGCGCTCGCGGTCGCCTTCCTTAATGCGGTAGTGAACCTTGACGTTGTCGGCGACGCGAACCTGAGGAATGTCCTCGCGGATCTGCTGACGCTCGATTGCGCGGATGTAATCCATGTGCAATTCCTTACTCTTCTAGAGGTGCCGTACCACCTTGGCCGGCACGTAGTTGAACAAACGTATTCGAGTATACACGCGCGGGTTTCTGCTGCAAGAACAATTTTTTACGCAGACAAAAAGACAAAACCCGCACATGATAGCCGCCCGCCTCACGAATGAGACGGACGGCATGAGGGGGGGCTACGCTAGGCGTCTAAACCCAAAACGTTAGGCGAAACGCTTGGTCTCGAGCTTGGCCTGAGCGGCAGCCAGGCGTGCAAGGGGCACGCGATAGGGCGAGCAGGACACGTAGTCCACGTCGGCCACGTTAAACAGGCCCTTGATGGACTTGGGGTCGCCGCCGTGCTCGCCGCACACGCCAAAGTGCATGTCGGGGTTGGTGGCGCGGCCCTTCTCGACGGCCATGCGCACCAGCTCGAGCACCGCGGTATCGATGGTCTCGAAGGGATTGTCCTTCAGGATCTTCTTATGCATGTACAGCGGGATGAACTTAGCCTCGGCGTCGTCACGCGAGAAACCGAAGGTCGTCTGGGTGAGGTCGTTAGTGCCAAAACAGAAGAAGTCTGCATAATGGGCGATCTCGTCAGCGACCATGCAGGCGCGCGGCAGCTCGAGCATCGTGCCCACGGGAATATTGAGCTCGACGGCCTCTTCGTCGGAAACCTCGGCGATTACGCGCTCGATAACCTCGCGGATCTGGACATGCTCGGCCGTGATGGAAACGAGCGGAACCATGATCTCAGGGCGCGGATCGACGCCTTCCTTGATAAGACGGGCAGCAGCCGTAGCGACGGCGCGAACCTGCATGAGCGGCAGATCGCTAAAGACGACGGACAGGCGCACACCGCGCAAGCCGAGCATCGGGTTGGACTCGACCATACCGTCAATACGACGCAGACGGGTGCGCAGGGCGGCAAGCTCTTCCTCGTTGGCGCCAGCGGCTTCCTTCTTGGTGATGGCGACCTCGAGCTCGCGAGGATCATCCAGGAACTCATGAAGCGGCGGATCGAGCAGCCGGACGACCACATCGCGACCGGACATGGTCTTGAACATCGCCAGGAAGTCCTCGGTCTGAACCTTGAGCAGGTCGGCCAGGGCCTGCTGCTTCACGGTCTCATCGTCAGACAGGATAAAGCTCTGGATGATGTTCTTGCGATCGCCCAGGAACATGTGCTCGGTGCGGCACAGGCCAATAGCCTCGGCGCCAAACTCGAGGGCGAGCTCGGCATCCTCGGGATTGTCGGCGTTGACGCGCACATGGTTGGCATGGCCACAGGTCTCGTCCAGGCGAATCTCGTCGGCCCAGGACAGGATGGTGTCCAGGTCGCCGGTAAGCTCGGCGGAGGCCAGGTCGACGGGACCGTCGACGACGATGCCCTGGGTGCCGTCGATGGAGATGACATCGCCCTCGTGCAGTACGCGGTCGCTGCCCTCGATGCGCACGACCTTCTCGGCGGCGTCAATATGGAAGCGCTCAACGCCGCAGACGCAGGGCGTACCCATGCCGCGGGCGATAACGGCGGCATGGCTCGTCTTGCCACCGTGGCTGGTCAGGATGCCCTCGGCGGCGACCATGCCCTTCAGGTCGTCGGGGTTGGTCTCCCAACGAACCAGAATGACCTTGTGGCCCTCGTTGGCGCGCGCGACGGCGTCATCGCTCGAGAACACGACCTCGCCCACGGCGGCACCGGGGCTGGCGTTCAGACCGCTGGCCAGCGCCTCGTACTTCTTGGAGGCGTCAAACTGCGGGTGCAGGAGTTGGTCGAGCTGCGCGGGATCGATGCGGCTCACGGCCTCCTCGCGGGTGATCAGGCCCTCCTCGACCATTTCGATAGCGATGCGCAGGGCGGCGGTGGCGGTGCGCTTGCCCACGCGGGTCTGGAGCATCCAGAGCTTGCCCTGCTCGATGGTGAACTCGATATCGCACATATCGCGATAATGATCCTCGAGCGTCAGGAACACGCGCTCGAGCTCCTCACCTGCGGACTCGAGGCCCGGGGTGGTCTTGAGGTCGGCAATGGGCTCGGTGTTGCGGATGCCGGCGACGACGTCCTCGCCCTGGGCGTTAACCAGAAAATCGCCGTAGAACTCCTTGGTGCCGTCGGCCGGGTTGCGCGTAAAGGCGACGCCGGTCGCAGAGGTCTCGCCCTTGTTGCCAAAGGCCATGGCCTGCACGTTGACGGCGGTGCCGAGGTCGTCGGAAATGCCATGCTGCTTGCGGTAGATGCAGGCACGCTCGTTCATCCAGCTGCCAAAGACGGCCTGGATGGCAAGGCGTAGCTGAAGCTCCGGGTCGTGCGGGAAGATGGGCTTGCCGTCAGCGACCTCGAGCTCGGGATACAGGGCGGCATCGACGTTCTCGGAGAAGATGCCCTTAAAGGTCTCGACGAGTTCCTGCAGGTCCTCGGCCGAAAGCTCGGAGTCGACGCGAACGCCGGCGACCAGGCGGGCCTGGGTCAGGGCGTTCTCGAACAGGTCGGCATCGACACCCATGACGACGTTTGAGAACATCTGGATAAAGCGGCGGTAGCTATCCCAGGCAAAACGCAGGTTTTGCGTCTGGGCAATGAGACCCTGAACGGAGTCGTCGTTGAGACCCAAGTTGAGGACCGTGTCCATCATACCGGGCATGGAGAACGGAGCGCCCGAGCGAACCGACACGAGCAGCGGATCGGAGGCGTCGCCGAGCTTTTTGCCGCAACGGGCCTCGAGGTCTGCCTCGGCAGCAACGATCTCATCGAGTGCGCCCTCGGGCCACACGTTGCCGGCACCGGAGTACTCGACACAGGTCTGGCAGGTAATGGTAAAGCCACCGGGAACCGGCAGGCCGATACGGCTCATCTCGGCAAGGTTTGCGCCCTTGCCGCCAAGCACGAAGTTCATGGACTTGTCGCCCTCGGTGACACAGGTGCCCTGGGCGTCGGTTCCAAAACGGTAAACCCTCTTGCAATCGCTCACGATACTTCCCCTTCCATGCACTTACGCGCACGACCGTGGTAACGAATCGACCCGCCAGATGCGGGCCGTGAGGGTACTATACGGCGGGCATTGAGCGGGCTTGCGCAGAGGACGCGGGGGTTGGTAAACGTGGTAAATTTGGCGGTAAACGGTAGGTAAAGTTGGTTACCTTATGAAGATACCACTACAAGAAAATACAGGTCAGATGCAATGTTTTTGCTAAATCGCTTTACCAATTCAGACTTTTTAGCCACTTCGATGATTTTTCTGGGACAGGGGATTAATAAATCATTGAGTACCTAATGATTTTTTAATCCCCGTCCCAGAAAAATCATCTCAGGTACCGCTGTTGGGCTCGACGGGCGGCGCGGCGGGCACGGGCTTCTTGGATTTCCTCCAAGTGGCTAATGATCTCGGCAGCGCTTTCCTCGATCGCCTTGCCATCGGTACGCACCACAAAGCAGCCCAGGCGCTTCATGAGCGCACGGGCTTCCTCAAGCTCGCTGCGCACGCTCTCGGGCTCGGCATAGGAGCCGGCAACGACACGAGCGTAGTCATCGCCCAAGCGGCTATCGCGAATTTCGGAAATCACATCAACGGTCGAAATCAGGCCGAACAGGCGCATCGGATCAACCTCGTAAATCGACTTGGGCGGCTCCATACCATGGGCCAACGGAACATTGGCAACCTTGTAACCTTGATAGGCCAGATACATCGACAGCGGCGTCTTGGACGTGCGCGATACGCCCAGCAGTACGATATCGGCACCCGACAGATCGTCGCAGCCGCGCCCGTCATCATGCTCAACGAAATACTCCATGGCCTCGATACGATGGAAATAGCGGTCATCAGTCTTGTGAATCACGCCCGCAACGCCTTTGGGCGGCACACCGATGAGCGACGACAGCACGGCAAGCGTCGGACCGATCAGGTCGACCGAACGGATATGCAGCATGCCCAGGTAATCGAGTACGCGGGCGCGAAGTGCCGGATCGACAATGGTATGGAACACGGCAATATCGCGATGGTCTGCATCGACACGCGGGCCCACAAACGATTTAACCTGCTCCACAGAGTTCACCTTGGGCAGGCGCAAGAGATGAAAAGCCCCTTCATCAAATTGCCCGGACGCCGCAAGCACCACCTCACAAGCGGTATCGCCGAGAGAGTCGGAGATAACGATAACGGTGGGACGAGCGGTGACCGGGCAATCCATGCGGGGCTCCTTTTGCGCTTACGCGCAGGCTGGCTTACTTTTTGCGGGCAAGCTCACCGATGTTGGCGATACCGGAGAAAACGGCCTCGAAGCGGTTGAGCAGCTTAAGGCGATTATCGCGAAGCTGCTCGTCCTTGTCCATGACCATGACCTCGTCGAAGAAGCGGTCGATGGGGGCACGCAGGGCGGCGAGGGCGGCAAATGCGGCCGGGTAATCCTCGGCAGCGAGAGCAGCATCGACGGCGGTCTGAGCGGCCTCGGAGGCGTCGGCAAGCGCAAGCTCAACCTCGCCCATCAGGGCGCGGTCGTACTCCGCACCTAGCTCGGGCTTGGAGATGTGCGCGGCGCGGGCATAGGCGGTCGCCAGGTTGTCGAAGGTCTCGGCATCGTTCTTGCGGGCCTCGTCGAGCGCAGCGCAGCGAGCGAAGAAGACGGACGGGGCGATGATGTGCACCGCGGAGACGGCGGCAACGGTATCGGCCGGGATCTTTTCGTCGCGGGCCATGCTCACCAGGCGGCCATGGAAGAAGTCACGAACCTGCTGGGCGACCTCGGCGGCGTCGAACTCAATCCCCTGCTCACTGTAGAGCTCGAGGGCGAAGTCGATGAGCGACGTGGGGTCGATCGGCAGACGGTCGCGCAAGATGTTGATGAGGCCCGCATTGCCGATAGCGGCGCGACGCAGCGCGTAGGGGTCCGAAGAGCCGGTCGGGGGCTCGCCGATGGCAAAGATGCCGGCAATGGTATCGAGCTTGTCGGCGCAGGCCACGATGCAGCCAGCGGTGCCCTCGGGCAGCTCGTCGCCAGCAAAGCGGGGACGATAGTGATCGCGGATAGCATGTGCGACCTCGTCGTTCTCCCCCATCGCGGTCGCGTAATAACCGCCCATCACGCCCTGCTGGCTCGTGAACTCGACGACGGC
>UQZC01000070.1 GCA_900545505.1 uncultured Collinsella sp. | reverse complement strand
GGCCGTCCAGCAGGTCGTCAACAGTCTGGCCAAGCTCGGCTGCGACGTATGGGATAAGAACCGCGCTCTCGTTCACGTCTCCGGTCATGGTAGCCAGGAGGAACTCAAGCTCCTGATGGCCATGGCCAAGCCTACGTACTTTATGCCGGTTCACGGTGAGGCCGTGCATCTGCGCGCCCATGCCCAGCTGGCCCGCAAGATGGGCATCAAGGATGATCACATCTTTATCCTCGATAACGGCGATACGCTCGAGATGCGCGGCGGTATCGTCAAGCGCGGTACGCCCGTCGAGTCCGGCGTCGTCTACGTCGACGGCCTGCGTATCGGCGATACCGACCCCATCGTCTTGCGCGATCGTCAGAAGCTCGCCAATGACGGTATGGTTACCGCTGTTGCCATCGTCTCGCTTAAACACAAGAAGATCGAGGCCATCGAGTTCTCGGGCCGCGGCGTCTCGTTTGCCATCGACGACCAGTTCTCTGAGGATGCCTCCGCGTCCATCATGAAGACGATCGAGAAGGGCAAGTTCAGCTTTACGAGCAGCGGTTCCGATGCTATTCGTAAGGCCGTGCGCGATTCGCTCTCTAACTTTATCTGGAGCCGTACGCGCACCCGTCCGATGATCATCCCGGTCGTCATGGAGGTTTAGTTTGGCGCGTGGATCTGCACAAAACGCCAAAGGCAATAAGGCCAATAACCAACCGGCATCTGCTAAGGGTGCCGGTTCCCATCTGCGTGCCAATAAGGGCCACGAGGCGGACTTCGACGATTTTGAGCCTTTGGTTGAGCCCTCGGCCAACCGTGATATCGCCGGCGTGGTCATCGCCGTTTTGGCGATTGCGTCCTTCATTGCCGTGATTTCGCCGGCGACCGCACCCGTTACGGCTGCGGTTGCCGGTTTCTACCACCTGGGCTTTGGTCTGGGCGCCTACGTGCTGCCGATCGTCATTTTGCTGTTTGCCGCCACGCTCTTTTTAGGCGAGGACTCGCCGCTCAACGTACGCTCTGTTGCGGGCGGCGCCGTGGTCTTTATCGCCGTCGTCTCCCTTCTTTCGCTGATGGTGCCGGGTACGAGTGTCTCTTGTGACCTTATGTTCACGCCGCAAAATTTGTCCGCCTCGGGTGGCTACATCGGTGCGTTTATTGCGAGTGCGCTGCAGAATGCCCTGGGTAAGCCTATCGCGATGGTAGTCCTGTTGGGCTTTGTCGTCGTGGGCTTGGTCATCATCGGCTTTTCGGTTGGCGGCGTTTTGCGCTCTGCTCGCGACCGTGCGGCCGATTTTGCCGAGCGCCGTCGTGCCGATGTCAACGCCAGCCCGTGGGGTGACGACGAAGCCCTGTCGGTGCCTGGCGTTGCCCGTCCGCACCTGAGCATTCTTCGTCAAAAGGGCTCCGATGCTGCCGTGACCACGGTCATGGGCAACGATGTGGACCCGGTTTTGGACGATGACGACGAGGACGATGACCCGTTTGTCGACGTGTCCGAGGCCGTGGAAGCTGAGCGGGCCAAGACCACACTGTTGCCGCGCCGCCATGCCAAGAAGGGCAAGGCTGCGCCCAAACTCAACACGAGCGAGCCCGACCCGTCTTGGTCCGATAGCGAGATTGAGCTCACCGAGGGCGATGACGAGGATGACGAGGCTCCGATTGAGACCGCAAAGACAACTTTGCTGCCGCGCCGCCATGCAAAGCGCGACCAGGTAACCGGTCAGCTTTCGATGGAAGACGACCCCGATAAGATCGACGAGTCCGAGCCGCCGTTTGCCGTGAATCCTGTTTCGGCAGCACCTCAGATCCCCGACTTCTTGAAGCATCCCAAGGTTGCCGATGCGTCTGCATCGAGTGCTGTCGAATCGGCTGCGGCTAGCGATGGGAGAGCGGACGCAACTCCTACGGATGCCGAGGGCGAAGAAGAGGATGGCCTCAAGCTTCCGCCACTCGAAATCCTGCATGCCAACCCGCAGTCGGTTTCCTCCGCGTCTTCTGACAAGGAGCTGGAACAGACTGCCGAGTCTCTTCAGTCCACCTTGCTGGAGTTTGGTCGTAGTGCCCGCGTGGTCGGCTGGATCGCCGGCCCCACGGTGACGACCTTTAAGCTGCAACCTGGCGAGGGCGAGCGCGTGAGCAAGATTTCGAGCCTCGAGGACGATATCGCGCTTTCGCTCGCTGCCCAGTCGGTGCGTATCTTTGCCCCGATCCCCGGCACCTCGCTCGTGGGCATCGAGATTCCCAACCGCAAGCGCCAGAACGTCAACCTGGGCGACGTGCTGCCCTATGTGAAGGGCGGTCCGCTCGAGCTCGCCATCGGCCGCGACGCCGAGGGCACGCCGGTCGTCGCCGACCTTGCCAAGATGCCCCACCTGTTGATTGCCGGTACCACGGGTTCCGGCAAGTCGGTCATGATCAACTCCATCATCACGACCTTGCTCATGCGCGCCCTTCCCGAGGACGTTCGCCTGATCATGGTCGACCCCAAGCGCGTCGAGCTTGCGGGCTATAACGGTCTGCCGCATCTCTATGTGCCCGTGGTGACCGAGCCCAAGCAGGCCGCGAGCGCTCTGCAATGGGCCGTGTCCGAGATGGAGCGTCGCCTGAAGGTCTTCGAGCGTCTTAACGTGCGTAAGATCTCGACCTACAACGAAAAGCAGGCCGCCGGCGAGTTTGAGCATTACGATAACCCGCCGCAAAAGATGCCCTATCTGGTTATTATCATCGACGAGCTCTCGGACCTGATGATGGTCGCCGGTAAGGATGTCGAGGCCTCGATTGTACGTATTGCACAGCTGGGCCGTGCCGCCGGTATCCACCTTATCGTGGCCACGCAGCGCCCCAGTTCCAACGTGGTGACGGGCCTTATCAAGGCCAACATCACCAACCGCATCGCCTTTAACGTCGCCACGGGCATCGACTCGCGCGTCATCATCGACCAGATGGGTGCCGAAAAGCTCACCGGTTTGGGCGACATGCTGTTCTCCAAGGTCGACTGGGGCAAGCCTCGCCGTATCCAGGGCTGCTTTGTCTCGGACGACGAAATCAACGAGATTGTCGAGTTCGTTAAGTCGCAGAGCGAGCCCGACTACCACGAGGAGATCCTGTCTGCCGTGGCGCCCGCTTCCATGTCCATGGCGGGTGGCGGTGGCATTGTTCGCACCGGAGTCGCCGAGCCGCAAGACGATGATCCGCTCATTTGGGAAGCCGCCCATATTGTGGTGGAATCGCAGCTTGGCTCCACATCTGGCTTGCAACGTCGTCTGAAGGTTGGCTATGCTCGTGCCGGGCGTATTATGGACATGCTGGAAGAAAAGGGTGTCGTCGGTCCGCCCGACGGTTCCAAGCCGCGCGAGGTCCTGTTGGACGAGGAGGGGCTTGCCGCGCTGGAATCTGTCGACGCCGAGATGGCACGTGAAGATCGTGAGTTTGGAGGATTCTGATGGCTGCACGCTTTGGTGACATGCTGCTCGAGCAGCGTCGCCGAATGGGCCTTTCCATTCAGCAGGTCGCCAACACCATCAAAATCAGGCCGCAGATCATCGAGTTTTTCGAGACCGGTAACTTTGCTTCGATGCCGCCGCGCGGCTATGCGCAGGGCATGATTTCGAGCTATGCTCGCTTTTTGGGCCTCAATCCGCGCGAGGTCGTCAATGCCTACTTTGACGACCTGATGGCATACGAACGCGAGACGTCGCAGCAGGGCGGTCGTTTTCAGGACCCCGCCGGCTACGTCAATTCGCGTTCCTCGGTCGATAACGGGCGCTTCCTGATGGTTCAGGGCGGTCGTTCGACCCGCTATGGACAGCGTCCTCAGCAGGCCGGCTATATTACCGAGACGGGTTCGGACGAGGAGATTCGCTCACAGCGTGACCGGTTCCGCAATACGCCGATGCCCGAGGATCGTGCACTTCCCGCTGCCCGCGGCGTGGCGCGTGACCCTCGTGCCGGCTACGGCGACGGCGGCTATTCCGATCGCGGTTACCGTGGTGCCTCTACGGGACGCTCTCGCGGTGGCTATGCGGATGCCGATACCACGCAGGTGACGCCGCGTCTTCGCTCTCAATCACAGCCGTATGGCCAGCGCTCTTCGGCTCCGCGTTCGGGCCAGCGTGGCTATCAAGGCCGCAGTGAACTTGCGCCCCGCTCGGGTCAGCGCAGCCTTCAGGGCCAGGGCGGCTATCGCGGCCGTTCCGATAGCAATCGTGGTCGTATGCCTCAGGGAGGCGGCCGTAGCAGTTCCAGTCGTGGATGCGGCGGATCCCGTACTCCTCAAAACAACGGGCTCGATCCGCGTATCGTCTACGCCGGCATCGGTGCCGTGGCGTTGCTGCTGATCGTGCTCATCGTGGTGCTTCTGCGCGGCTGCGCATCTTCGGCGCCCGAGACCACGCCCGAGACGCCCACTGCCACCAAGACGACGACTAAGAAGTCTTCTAAGAAGACCGAAACGGTCGACGAGGATGAAGACACCGATGAGGCGACGGATGAGTCGACTGATTCGGACGCCACCAAGACGACGGCCAAGAAGGAAGAGAACGAGGTCACGAAGGTCAAGGTCTCCGTTGCCAAGGGAAAGACCGCGTGGATTGAGGTCAAGGTCGACGGCAAGTCGGTCTATGGCGCCCAGGCGACGGGCCCCTTTGAGCAGGAGTACACGCCCGAGTCCTCGATCGAGATTACCACGTCCAAGCCTTCCGATGTCACCGTTACCAAGAACGGTGAAAAGGTCCGTTACGATACCAAGACCTCGGGCGTGGCGCGTGTGACGATCACCGTTCCCAAGAAGGAGACGACTGATTCCGAGAATGGTGAAAGTTCTGATGGTACCGACTCCACCGATGGTACCGATACCACCGACGGCACCGATGCCCAGTCCACGGATGGCGCCGATACCGCAACTGACGGTCAGACGCCCACCGATTCTACCGGCTATTCGTACGATAGCTACTAAGCCGCTCGTACGCGAAAGGAAACATCATGGCTAAAGATTCCAGCTTCGACGTCGTGTCCGAGGTCAACATGCAAGAGGTCGACAACGCCTTCCAGCAGACCACGCGCGAGATTTCCCAGCGCTATGACCTTAAGGATTCCGGCGCCACGATCGAGCTTTCGAAGGGCGACAAGCTCTTTACGATCAACGCCCCGGCCGACTTTGTCTCCAAACAGATTATCGACGTGCTGAGCTCCAAGCTCATCAAGCGCGGCATTGACCTCAAGGCTGTCTCGTGGGATGCTCCGCAGGCGGCATCGGGCGGTACCGTGCGCGTGCTCGGCCATATCGTCGAGGGTATCGACCAGGCGACCGCCAAGAAGATCAACAAGGACATCAAGGACCAAAAGCTCAAAGTCAAGGTGACCATCGAGGCCGACAAGCTGCGTGTTTCCTCTGCTTCGAAGGACGCGTTGCAGACCGTGATCCAGTTCCTGCGCGACCAGGACTACGGCCAGCCGCTGCAGTTTACCAACTACCGCTAATATCAATCGAAAGGACTGCTCTCCAACATGGATACACCGTTGGGCTCCGTGCTTTACATCACCCTCGGGTGCGCTAAGAACGAGGTTGACACCGACCGTATGCGTTCTCTTTTGACAGCCGCGGGCTACGAGGAGGCATTCGACCCGCAGGATGCCGATATCGCCATCGTCAATACTTGCTCGTTCCTCGCCTCCGCAACGTCCGAGAGCATCGAGACCACGCTCGAGCTCGCCAATGAGGTTCAGGACGGCGTTCGTTCTTGCCCCATCGTCATGTGCGGCTGCGTGCCGTCGCGCTATGGCGATGACCTGCCTGACGAGCTGCCCGAGGTCGCTGCCTTTGTGAAGGCCGACGAGGAAGACGGCATCGTGGCGGTCATCGATGGCGTGCTGGGTGTCGAGCGTGAGATTGCAGCCTATATCCCGCAGGTCAAGCGTACCGTCGAGGGTGCTGTCGCCTACGTCAAGATTTCCGATGGCTGCAACCGCTTCTGCAGCTTCTGCATGATCCCCTATATTCGCGGTCGCTATCATTCGCGCAATGCCGAGAGCATCATCTCCGAGGTGCGTGACCTGGTTGCCGGCGGTGTGCGCGAGATCGTGCTGATCGGCCAGGACACGGGCATCTGGGGTACCGACTTTGCCGACGAGGACGTCGCCGATGGCTCGCCGCGCAATCTGGCGCAGCTGCTGCGTGCCGTCGTCGAGGCCGTGCGCCCGCACAACGTCTGGGTCCGCGTGCTCTATCTGCAGCCCGAGGGCATGACTGACGAACTCATCGAGACGATTCGCGATACGCCCGAGGTGCTGCCCTATATCGATATCCCCGTGCAGCACTGCGACGCGCGCATTCTCAAGGCCATGCGTCGCTCCGGTTCGCGCCAAGAGCTCGAGGATCTGTTCCGCGACCTTCGCGAGCGCATCCCCGGCATCGTGATTCGTTCCACGGCCATGGTCGGCTTCCCGACCGAGACCGACGACGAGTTCCGCGATCTTATCGACTTTATGGACACCGTCGGCTTTGACTACACGAGTGTCTTTGCCTACTCGCGTGAGGAAGGTAGCCTGGCCGCCAAGATGGAGGGCCAGGTCGATGAGGAGGTTAAGCTCGAGCGCGCCCAGGAGGCCATGGACCTGGCCGAGTCGCTCGGTTTTGCCGCCACCGCCGCCCATGTGGGCGTCGCACTGGATGCCAAAGAACAGGATGTCGCCCGCGCACACGAGCTGATCTGCCATGCCTGGTTCCAGGCGCCCGATTCCGATGGCGCGGTGCATCTGGATGCCAGCGAGGCGTCCGTGGGCGATATTCTGACCGTCGAGTTTACCGATAGCTTCTGCTATGAGCTTATCGGTCATGTTGTGGAGTAGGAGAGCGTCGTGGCTAACGAGAGCAATAAGGAACTGACGAGTGTCTGGACGCCCGCCAACATCGTGACGTGCGTTCGCATCGTCTTTATCCCGGTGTTCATGATCGTCTCGGCTCTGTCTCACACGAGTGTTGCCGGTACGGATTGGAGCACCTTCGACGGCCCGCTCGCCGCCGCTGCCTTCATTCTGTATGTGATCCTGTCGTGCACCGATAAGGTCGACGGTTATCTGGCGCGCTCCCGCAACGAGATCACTGATTTCGGTAAGTTCTTGGATCCCATCGCCGATAAGCTGCTGGTGTTCTCGGCCCTGCTGCTGTTCTTGGATTTTGGCCAGGTGACCGTGTGGTCCGTGTTCATTATCCTGTTCCGCGAGCTGCTGGTGAGCGCCCTACGCATGGTTGCGAGTGCGGCCGGCGTGGTCGTCGCGGCCGTTAAGCTCGGCAAGTACAAGACGGCAACTACGATGGTCTCCATCTGCGGTTACCTGTGCGTTTTTGCTATGGCCGGCTTGCACCTTGGCCCGGTGGCGCTGACGCTCGGCATCTACTCGGTGTCGCGCTTCCTGTACGCCGTTGCCGTTGTCCTGACCGTTGTCTCGGGCGCCCAGTACTTCTGGAACTGCCGCAAGATCGTCTTTTCGGTCTAGGTCCTGGTGGGTATGACGGACTCTTTTGAGCAGATTTCCGCACACAACGAGGAGCTGGCGCGCGATATTGTCGAGCGCGCGAGCGCTCGGGGCGTGACGGTTTCGACGGCTGAGTCGCTGACGGCGGGTATGATTGCATCGACGATTGCCGATATCCCGGGCGCCTCGGCGGTGCTGCGTGGCGGTGCGGTGACCTATTGCGATGAGATTAAGCATCGCGTTCTTGGTGTTGAGCAGGAGACGCTCGACCGCTATACCGCGGTGTCGCATCAGACCGCGCGCGAGATGGCGGTGGGTTCGCTGGAGCTGTACCAGAGCGATATTGCAGTGAGCGCAACGGGTTATGCCGGCCCCGGCGGTGGC
>UQZC01000069.1 GCA_900545505.1 uncultured Collinsella sp. | reverse complement strand
GCCTCGGGGCGCGGGCCGTTGGTGCCGGCGGGCAGCGCCACCATCACCTGGAAGCCGCCGTCGTCGACCATGCAGGGCGTGTAGTGAAGCGTGGTGTTGAAAACCTCAACAAGCGTGCCGGCCGGCACGCGGAACGCCTTGACGCACGCGGTATCGAGCTTGCCGTCCTCGATCTCCCAGCGATGCGCCACGAGCAGGATAAAGTCGCGGGCGCCCAGGTTGAACTCGCTCGCGCGGTGGTACTCCAGGCAGTTGAGACGCGTGTTGTGGCCGTTGCACCAGCCCAGCTGGAAGGGACGACCGCCAAACATGAGAAAGCCCAGCTTATCGGCATCCATGACACCCTCGAGCTCGGGCGCGGAGGCCACATACTTGCTGCCCTCGGGGATGGGCGTGGAGGCAAGTGCCTCGAGCACGGGCGACGTAAGCTCGGACGGAACGTTATCCCAAACGTTGCCATAGGACTTGAACTCGGGATCAGAGACAGAGTAGATATGCATGTTCGCTCCTGTTCGTTTGTGTGACAGTATGAACATTCTAGAACAATCTTGTTCTGTTTTGAGCACTCGGCATAAAAAAGCGCTCCGCAAAGAGCGGGAGCGCTTCTGGCACAAACGTTATTCCTGCAAGCAGCCTTACGCCTGCTGATAGTGCAGGTGATTCTCGTCGATATCGGCCAAGTCGCGGTCGAGGTAGCGGCGCGCGAGCCAGTTTGCCATGGGAAGGTTCTGGTCCAGGTAGTTACCGCACTCCTCGGGAGCGGCACCGGGGATATCGCCCTCAAAGCCAGCGACAAACTCGAACAGCTCACGCACGAGCGGCAGAATCTCCTCGCTCGTCACCTCGCCAAACACGACGAGGTAAAAGCCCGTACGGCAGCCCATGGGACCAAAGTAGACAATGCGGCTCGACCACTCGGCATGATTGCGAAGGAACGTCGCGCCCAAGTGCTCGATGGTGTGGCATTCGGCCGTGTTCATAACCGGCTCCTTATTGGGCGTGGTCAGGCGCAGGTCAAAAGTGGTGACGGCGGCGCCGGTCGCCGGATCGCGGTCGATGCGGCTCACATACACGCCGGGCTCAAGCAGCAGATGGTCAACGGAAAAACTCGCGATGCGCTCCATGGCAGATCCTCTCGGTAGTTAAATTGGGACGGGGCTCTTTTAGCTGGTTCGAATGGTCGCACCAATCATACCAGTCAAAAAAGCCCCGTCCCAAATGAGCTACCCGGGACGGGGATCAATGAGTTTTAAATCCCCGTCCCAGAAAAATCATTCTAGGTAATCTAGAAGGACTTTTCCGCTCTGGGGTCTGGCGCCGTTCCGACTAGATCTCGCGCACGCTTTGGCGCTCGACAAAATAGGTCGATACGGCCGTCTTGCAGGTATAGCTCTTGGGATTGCGGATGTTGCCCACCAGGCGGCGCACCGCGATCTCGCCCACCTCGTGCTTGGGAACGTGCACCGTGGTGAGCGGCGGGTTGGAAAAGGCGCCCAACGACAGGTCGTCAAAGCCGATGATCGAGACATCCTCGGGCACGCGAATACCGTGCTCGTTGAGCGCGCGCATGGCACCCACGGCGAGCACGTCGTTTTCGGCAAAGAAAGCCGTCGGCAGGTCGTCGTGCGAGACGCTGTCGAGCCACGCGCCCATATCGCGATAAGCGCCCTCGAGCGTGGTGCCCAGCGTGACACGCCATGCCGGATTGGCCTCGAGGCCCGCATCCTCAAGCGCTTGGCGATAGCCGCGCTCGCGGTCCTTAAAGTTGCGGATGCGAAGGTCGCCCGCCAGATAGCCGATTTGCTTGTGACCTTTCTCGATAAGGTAGTCCACGGCGCGCAGTACCGAATCGGTGTTGGCAATGACCACGGCATCAAAGTATTGGCGATCGCTCCAGCCGTCGAGCACGATCAGGTGGGCGGCGGCGTTGGCGAACAGGGCGTAGTCCTCCTCGCCCAGCTCGGTACCCATCAGCACGATAGCGGCGGACGGATCGGCGATCAGGCCCTCGACCTGCGGGCGCACAGCGTCAAGATCGCTAAAGTCGAGCGTGACAAAGCTCGTGCTCATGCCGTGGCGACGCGCCTGGCGCTCCACGCCCTCGATGACCGCGGGATGGAAGGTGCTCTCGTCCAGGATGGCGGCCGTCTTGCGCGCAAGCACAAACTGGATGCTCTCGAGCTGCGTCGACTGCTGGTAGCCGAGCGACTGCGCACACTCCAGGATGACCTTGGCGGTCTCCTCGCTCACGCTGCGCTTGCGGTTGAGCGCGTTGGACACGGTTGCGGGCGAAAAGCCGGTAATGCGGCTGATCTCGCGGACGCTTGCTTTAGCCATCATTCCCCCTAGCATCGGTCGCGGCCGAGCATCGTGGCTTGACCGCCCCGTGGCTCGGCAACTAAACGACCGCAAATTCAATCTAAACAGAAGAGTAAATGTTTATTAGCTAGTTTAGCCTGTTGTCAAGCAAAGTGGCGCGACTATTCCCCCAACGGGCGCATTTGTCCATCTTAACGTTATTACGCAAGGTCTTCGCCATTGCTTGCTATTACGCGTCGGTACCATTCGAAGCTTTTCTTTTTACGTCTCTCAAACGAGCCCGCACCGCTATCGTCTCGATCGACATAGATAAACCCGTAGCGCTTACGCATCTGTCCTGTGGCGACCGAAACCAAATCGATCGGGCCCCAACAGGTATATCCCATGAGTTCCACCCCGTCGAGCTCGACGGTCTCCCTCATCGCCTCGATGTGGGCCCGCAGGTATTCAACTCGATAGTCGTCTTCTATTTCACCCGAATCTTCCGGCACATCAGGAGCACCCAAACCGTTTTCGACGATGAACAGCGGCTTTTGATAGCGATCCCAGATTTCATTCATGGTGACGCGCAGCCCTTTGGGGTCGATAAACCTCCCCCAAGGCTCCTGTTTTAGATACGGATTAGGCGCCGAGCGAAGAAGGTTCGAATCGAACTGACCTTCCGCATGCGCTTTTGCGACGCGCGTCGAGTAATACGAAAACGAGACGAAATCGACCAGGTTTGCAGCCAGTACTTCGCGGTCATCATCCCGATAGGGCACCTCAAAACCATGGCGGGCGTATTCCTTGAGAACATAGCTCGGGTACGCACCGCGCACCTGGACGTCGGTAAACATGTAATGGCTGCGATTCTCAGCCTGCGCAGCCAGCACATCGTCCGGATCACATGTAGCCGGATAGAAGACACCTGCGTTGAGCATGCAACCGATCTTCGCCCCGGGGCACAGTTCATGACACGCCCCGACCGCACGGGCACTCGCAACCAATACATGGTGCACGGCCGTGTGAACCGTTGCATAGCGATTCTCCCCTTGCTCGAAGATGATCCCCGCCGCCATAAAGCACGCCTGCGTCATGATGTTGATCTCGTTAAAGGTCAGCCAATAATTGACCAATCCCCGATAGCGCTCGAACACGGTACGCGAATATCGATCGAACAGGTCGACCAACCTGCGATCGCGCCATCCGCCATACGCATCGACGAGATGCATGGGGACATCATAGTGGTTGAGCGTCACCAAAGGCTCAATGCCATGCGCGCGGCACGTCCTAAAAACATCCTCGTAAAAGGCAAGGCCTTCTTCATTGGGCTCGGCTTCGTCTCCTTTGGGAAAAATGCGGCTCCAGGCGATCGATAAGCGCAGGCATTTAAAACCCATCTGGGCAAACAGTTCAATATCCTGCTTGTACCTATGGTAAAAATCAATGCCTTTGCGAGCGGGATAGAAGCTGTCGGGTGCCAACGCACGCGGATCAAGGTCTCCCCGCATGACGTCCATGCGTTGATCGCCAAACGGCAGCATGTCGGAATTGGCTAAACCGCGACCGCCTTCGTTCCATCCTCCCTCGCACTGGTTTGCAGCCAGAGCCCCGCCCCATAAAAAATCTTCTCTAAACATTATGGTGTCGTCCTTTCTATCAAATTCCCGGCCCACGCTGTCGAACGCAACGGACTCGGCAAGTGCCGTGCAACAGCACAGTACCGTTGCGCGGCCAAGGGGTCGGACCGCGCAACGGCTGGGGAGCATATTTGTGCAGTAGCCTCTTATGCCTCGACGGATTCAACAGCCTCAGAATCGCCGCTCTTGGACTTCAACGGCATCTTCTCCTGTCCTTCAAATCCAAAAACCATCGCCAACGCAAACGTCACGGCACCGCCAGCAAGACACCCGATGGTGCCGGGGATGATATCCTGAGCAAACATGAGCACGTTCATCCATGGGAAACCAACGCCAGTGAAGATATAGACGTTGGCATGAAGAAGGCTTACCAGCAGACCACCGACAGCACCACCAATCATGTTCCAGGCAAGAGCTTTCTTGTCGCGAAACAGGATGCCGTAGATGATGGGCTCACTCACGCGACCGAAGGCATAGGTGATGAACAAGTTCCAGCCCGTGGCTCGATTCTCCTTGTCCTTAGCGCGCAGGCCATAGGCGAGCGCGATGGCAAGCGTGGTGTAGGCTACAACCGCGGCGCCGGGGTATAAGATGGCGTCGTAACCGTTCTGGAGCGCGGCGGGCAATATGGCGGTATAGATCGGCACGTGCATGCCGGTGGCGATGATCAGATTCCAGAATGCGCCGATAACCGCGGTCGCAGCGGGACCGGCAACAGAGGCGAGCCAAATGATGAAATCGGCCACAAGGCCCATGACAAATTGGACGGCAGGGCCGCAGAGGCACAGCGCGACCGGCAACATCACGAGCACCGTACCCACGGGTACGATCAGAACGCGCAACATATCAGGCGAGATCTTCTTAAAGAAGCGCTCAACATAGGACTGGGCCCAGGTGATCAAGATGACCGGAAGAACAGCCTGGGTGTAGTTGACGAGCTGCATGGGGATGCCGAAGACGCTGAAAGGCTTTCCGTCCTCAACAATAGCGAGCATGTCGGGATAAATCATCACAACAGCGATGAGCAGTGCCAGCACAGGACTCGTTTTGAACTTCTTAGCCGAGCTATAGGCGGCAAACACCGGGAAGTAGTAATACGCCGCATCGCCCACCAGGGAAAGGATCCGATACAGGTCGCTCGTTTCGGACATAAAACCGGCGCCTTCGGGCCCAAACAGAATAACGAGCATCTTGAAGATACCGGCGACACAAAAGATCGGAAGAATCGGGGTGATAGCGCCGCTCACGGCATCGAGCAGCTGATTGAAGAGGTGCTTGGGCGCCAAGCGCTCCTTCCAGCTAAGCTGAGGGCCATCGAGTTCCTCGTCAATCGATACCGTGACCTCGAATCCGCCCTGCTTACAAACCTCGTCGTAGACCTTGTCGACCGTGGGCCCGATCACCAGCTGCACCTGCCCTCCGGCGTGCACGACGCTGATGATAGACGAGATGTCCTCAAGCTTCTCATCATTCGAGAGGCTTTCATCCTTGAGGCTGAAGCGCAGGCGCGTCATGCAATGCGTAACCGAAGCCACGTTTTCCGCCCCGCCCACAGTGGAGAGAATCTGCTCTGCCACCTTTTTGTAATTTGCCATCATTGGCTCCTTTGCACAATCTTGGCTTACTGTTCGAATCGGCAAAGGTCATGCCCCGAATGGCTACGGGTTACAATCCTTTTTTGGAGATGATCCGGTTGAGATGGATCATCAGATAGAGTTCCTCCTCCTCGGAGAGCGTGGCGTCCCACGTTTCACGACAATAGGAACCGATATGCTTCACGCACTCTGCCAACTGCGGAAACTCCTCACGAAAGTTCTTGTACATCTGCATGTTGGCGCTGTTCAGCGACTCGCCGGCTTGAATGCGCTTGAACAGGTACCGCAGATGCGTGGCGAAGCGGGTGAAATCAAAGGAATCGCGGTCGACAATAATGCGGAAATCGCTTTCGAGAATCTCGATAACGTCCTCGAGCATATCGTCGAACTGCTTTGTGGGCTCGGCCGTGGCTTTGACGGCTTCAACAACCCGTGCGTTCACGAGATTCATCGCAATACTGGCAATCTCATCCTTGGGAAGCCGCTCTCCGAGCTCCTTCTCGAGTCGCATGACGATAAACTGGGCAGCCTTGTATTCCTTCGGATACGTCTCCCGCACTTCATAGGCAAGAGGCATCGCGATGCGGACCCCCTTTTGGGCTCGCGCAACGGCAAACGACAGGTGATCAGCCATGAACAGCGTCGCATTGGTTGAGAGGTCGTAGGGCAGTTCGTTGGCAACGATGTCCATAACTTTCGCCGCAAACATCACGATATCCGAGGGAAGATCCCTCATGACATCTTGTCCTTTAGGATCAATGTCGTAAAACGTATGCTCGATTTTAGAAAGAGGGAGCTCTCGAGGAAAATCTCCGCCGAAACCGACGCCCCTGCCCATGGCGATGACATCTCGCCCCTGTCCGTCACGGCAAAGAACCGCGTTGTTGTTAAGCTTTTTAATTGCAAGCATGGTGAACCTCCTTTCAAGAACACTCACAGAAAAAGGCATGATAGCCAATAGCAGTGCTATTGCGGTCATGCCTTACGTAACAATCCGTGTTGTATTGCTCTTGGGCATGCCTCCACACAGGAGTAACAATCCAAGATGCAAAATGCATTATAGCGCTCTCCCCGCCCCGGGGACCATCGGGCTGGCGAACGGTAGATGTCGGCCCGCCGGCGGCCACATCGAGCAGATGGGCGTGCTTCGATCCCGAGCCTAGCCTAGGATGCGGGCCATGCGCGCCTTGAACTCGGACAGGAAGCGCGGGGCATCCACGGTCAGTGCCACAAGCGCGCTCTTGTCTGGATCGGATAGGCGGCGCTCGTCGCAAATGGTGCGGCCGCGATACTCGCCGAGCAGGTCGACGCGCAGGTTACAGCCGAGCGCACCCACGAGCGTGGGGTCGATCGCCACAGCGACGGCAAGCGGATCGTGCAGCGCGCAGCCACCCAGGTAGGGGGCGTTCATCTCGTACGAGCCAATGTAGTGCTCCACCATGCTCGCAAACGCGCAACCGGTCATGGTGCCCGAACCCGTCCAGCCGGCAATGTCGCGACGCGTGAGCACCACGCGATGCGTCACATCCAGACCCACCATAGTGAGCTTGCGGCCCGAACGTAGCACGGCATCGGCCGCCTCGGGATCGCTTGCCATGTTGGCCTCGGCGCCCGCACTCACGTTTCCGGGCACGGTCAGGGCGCCGCCCATCACGACCACGCGACCGATAGACATCATCGCCGCCGCATCGCGCTCCAAGGCAAGTGCCAGGTTGGAGAGCGGACCGGTCTCCACGTAGATCAGATCGGGGCCATAGGTGCGCGCGGCATCGATCAGATAATCGACCGGAATCGCCATCCGACGCGTTGACGAGCGTCGACACCGGCTCGTACGGCGACGCGGGCCCGCTCGCCCCGCCAATGCCGTTCTTGCCGTGGATGAGCGTGGTGGACGCCGGCGGTGTATAGGGCTCAGTCGCCTTAATGGGACGATCGGCGCCCAGGTACACCGGAATCTCGGGGCGACCCAGCAGATCGAGCACTGCCAGGCAGTTGTGCGCCGATTGCTCGACGCGCACGTTGCCAAAGCACGTGGTGATGCCCACGAGCTCCACCTCGGGGCTCGCGATGGCATAGGCAAGCGCCATCGCATCGTCCACGCCCATATCCAGATCAAGGATCAGCTTCTTGATTGCCATTGTTCTACTCCGCTTCTCCGTCTTGTACTAAATCGTCTAAATCAAACACGTGCTCAACTTCGGCGCGCGTGGGAATCGACTGTTGCGCGCCCAAGCGCGACACCGTCACCGCCGAGGCGCGTGCACCCGCCGCCATGCACTCAAAGAGCGGCAAGCCCTCCAGACGAGCCGCCGCCAACGCGC
>UQZC01000068.1 GCA_900545505.1 uncultured Collinsella sp. | reverse complement strand
GACCCTCATGGAAGCCCACCGAACCGGCAGCGCCCATCGAAACGACAACCCAGGGAATACCGGCAAAGCGGTCATCGGCGGCGAGCGCCTCGCGCAGGGCATCGACATCATCGGTCGTAAAGGACGTACCCAGCAGGCCGTTGATCTCGGTCAGATTGGGCTTTACGAGCTCAGGCTTGGCATCGGACTCCAGCGCGGCCTCCAGCGATGCACCCGAGGTGTCGAGCAGCACCTTGGCGCCCGCCTCCTCGGCGATCTTGACGAGCTCGGCATAGTAGCCGGCATCGACACCACGCGGCAGCGAGCCCGAAAGCGTCACAACGTCCGCCTTCGCTGCAAGCTCGGCAAACTTGGCCGTAAAGGCCTCGAGCTCGGCCGGGGCGATCTGCGGGCCGCTCTCCAAAAGCTCGGTCTGATTACCCTCGTGCAGAATATTCAGGCAAATGCGCGTCTCGCCGGCGATGGGCACAAATTCGTTCTTGACGCCATCGGCATCCATGAGCTCGGCCATATAGGCACCCATGTGGCCGCCAAGCAGGCCAGTCGCGAGCACGTCGTCGCCCAGCTGCAGCAACACGCGGCTCACGTTGAGGCCCTTACCGCCAGCGGTCTTTTCGGGCGTCACGCGGTTCACGTCGTCGATGATCAACTTGTCGAGCTGATAGCGCGTATCGATCGACGGGTTCATGGTAACGGTCAGAATCATATTGAACTCCTGTTTCCGGGGCACGACACGCGCGACCCCAAACATACGATAGCTCGTTAAAGGATCTCGATCTCAAAGCCGCGGGTAACGGTCTCCCCCGGCTTGGCCACCAGGCAGCCACGCTTGTGCTCCAGAATATCGTCCTCGTCGGAGCAGGTGGACAGGCCGCCCCACGGTTCCACGGCCACAAAGTCGCCCTCGGGCTTGCTCCACACAATCAGGTACGGCATATCGGGAAACGTCAGGCGCACGCCCTTGTCCTCGGTCTTCTTGGTCAGCGTAACCACGCGG
Source organism: uncultured Collinsella sp. (assembly GCA_900545505.1). Classification (GTDB taxonomy): domain Bacteria; phylum Actinomycetota; class Coriobacteriia; order Coriobacteriales; family Coriobacteriaceae; genus Collinsella. The sequence continues at coordinate 6,872 of UQZC01000068.1, read as the reverse complement.
CTCTCGAGCACGTCAAAGATGGTCTCTGCGAAGTCAAAGAGTTCGTGGGTCAGCGGCAGGTCATGGCCAACCATCGGGTTCTTGCTGCGATGCTCAACATCAATCAAGCCCGTCGAAGGAACGGCAGTACAGAGCTCGGCGGCCTCGCGCTGATCGAAACGAAGCTCGTAGTCGTCATAGGACTCGCCCTCGTCAAGCGGGCACTTAAAGCCAGGGTGACCGCCCACAAAGAACGGCATGTCCTCGGTGCCCTCATTGGTCACCTCGTACGACACGGCCACCTTCTCCGCATCGATCGTGTAACGAGCAACGATCTTAAACGGATACGGGTACTGCTCGAGCAACTCGGCATGGTCGGCAGAGCTTAGGCTCAGCGCGACCATGTTGTCGCTCTGTTCCTCGAGCTTCCACTCCTGTTTACGCGCAAAGCCGTGGCGGGCGAGCTTAATCTCGCGGCCGCCCATGGTCATTGCGTGACCGTCGCGAAGGCCGCCGCAGATCGGGAAACAAATGGGTGCCTGGCCCGACCAGACCGCCGGGTCACCCTGCCACAGGTACTCACGGCCGTTGGCCGCAATAGAAGTGAACGATCCGCCAGCCGTGCTCAACGCAATGCGGACAGAGCCGTTATCAAGAACAAACTCCATGGGAATCTTCTCCTTCACATATTATCTCGCACGATCCATTGTGAACGTCGTGCCTTTAGCAGAAAGGTAATGAGGCAGCGCCGCAAACAAAAGAACAATGCACGTCCAGCCCGCTGGGCCAATTGGGCTGATAGAAAACCGGCCCGCGCCCCCTCACAGAAACGCGAGCCGTCAACGGACTAGTTAATTACACCGGATACCCGCTAATCATGGTATTCGCCGCGGTCCCACTTCTCGAGGAACTCGTCAAAGAAGTGCGGGTCAGCCTGAGCCTCGGCGTCGGCCTTGTTGCAGGCGTCGATCTTAGCGATCAGGGCATCGTGCTCGGGGGTCTTCTCGTAGGGCTCCTCCAGGAAGGCAAGCATGATATCGGCCATCAGGAACTCGCCGGTGATCTTGCCGCCAAAGCCCACGATGTTGGCGTTGAGCTCGCGACGGGCATACAGGGCAGAGGTCATGTCACGAACCAGGGCGCAGCGGGCGCCGGGAACCTTGTTGACGGCGTTGGTGATGCCGATGCCGGTGCCGCACAGGGCCACGCCAAAGTCGGCTTTGCCGCTGGCAACAGCCTCGCCCACGGCCTTACCGTAGATGGGATAGTGCGTACGGGTGTGGCTGTAGGTGCCGCAGTCGAGCACCTTGTAGCCAGCCTGCTCCAGGCGGTCGGCCAGATAGATCTTCTCGTCCGTAACGATATGGTCGCAACCGATTGCGATGGTCTTCTTCATCAGAACGTCCTTTCGTCTGAATTCACAAGTTGAGGTAGAAGTTCGAGTTCTCGGTGGCTCTCGTTAGGCCATCTTGTTGAGCATGTCGACACGGATCTGGTGACGGCCGCCGGCGTACTGGGCGCGCAGGAACTCGCGGGCGATCTTCTTGGCGACCTCGGTGCCCACAACGCCCGGGCCCATGGTGACCATGCGCGAGCCGTTGTGCTCGCGGGTCATGTAGGCGGAACGCTCGTCGGAAATGTTGGCGACGACCATGCCCTTGATCTTGACGGCGGCCATATAGGAGCCGACGCCGTACTTATCGAATGCGAAGCCCTGGGAATCCTTGTGCTCCAGCAGGTCCTTGGCAACGGCGGTCGCGGAATCGACAAAGTCCGCGGCAGGGGTCTCGGAATAGTCGACGACCTCGTGACCGTCGGCGATGAGCATCTCCTTGATGGACTCCTTCATCGACATACCGTCGGCATCGGAAGCGATTACAACCCTCATGACATCCTCCTTGAGAGATACGCAGGTGCGTAGTTTCTGTTTGGAAGTGTTGAATCGCGTTCAGGTCCGGGCATCTGAATGTGCGGTTCTTCACTGTTCATGTTTATTTGAACACATTCGAACAGTAACTGCAACAACTATTTGTTTATCTTTGTTCTTTTTTGAACAAATACCATTTACGGATGATTGCTGACCGCTTGGGCCGGGCGCGGACGTAGCGACCATGTGTTCAACAAACAAAAGGGCGACCGAGAACGCGTCTCGGCCGCCCTTCGGCGGTATTCCCCGGTATATACAGCTGTTTTAGCTACTCGGACTGCCCACCCTTTTTGGCGTGCTTGGACGGAGCACTCAGGAAGCGGCCCGTCAAATAGTTCGCCGGACCGGAGATATCGATCCCCAGCAGGGTGTGGCCCAGCCACAGAAACGCCACGAGCACCAGCAGCGGAATAACGCACGAAGTCACGATCATCACGATGACGCCTTCAATCAGATCGGTCACCTGCCGCACGATCTCGTCGGTCATCTGCTTGGCACCACTGGTTACCGACGTGACCAGGCTCGAAGCACCATCGGCAAGCTGCTCAAGCACGTTCTTGGACTCTGTGGACTCGGTCTTTTTCTTGCTTGCTTTGGAGCTATCGCTATTTGCCGTACCCGCAGCGTCGGCCGCCTTTTGCTCCGCCGCTTCGATGCTCACTCGATACGTTTCGTCGACCTTTTGCGACACCCATACGCTTGCAGGCACCAACGCCATGCCGATCATGGCGACCACCAGCACGCGAGTCGCCACGCGGCGCAGGACGGCACTCGTGCTCCAGCGCCCGTGAATGCCGAGCGACACCGCAAAGAGCACCAGCGCAAACGGGATCAGGATGCCCAGGCCAACCGACCACAAAATGGTCAGCAGGTATTTCTCGAGGTAGAGCACGGCAAGCACGATGCCCAAGTTACCCGAAAGCTGTGCGAGCTGCTCGGCAACCGGCGTTCCCGTATCACCCGGCAGCGCGGTAATGCCCGCAGACAGCGCCACGCACGAGGTCGTGAGCGCCAAAACGTTGCCCTTCTTTTGGTCGATGACCTCGATGGTGGAGTCCCAAGTCTTGGTATCGGCGAAATGCGGACGAGCTACAAAGCCCGACAACAGCGCCAGCACCACGAGCGCAACGATAAAGCCAATCTGCAGCTTTTTGTTTGCGCACACGACATCGGACAGGCTGGGCTGCAGCTCTGTTACCGTCGTGTGCTCGGTTATCTGGACAGGACGCCCATGAGCCATCTCGTGCGCGTCTCTCTTTTGAATCGATCCGTTGTCCGGCATTTGGATACCTCCTCAGTCCGGCCTGTATTGCGGATGGAAGTATACCCACCGAGCAAAAATCGAACGGGAGGACGAACGGAGCGCACCGAGACTGTCCCCAATGACTAGTCGTTTAAGAACGTCCCCAATGACTATCTCGCGATGAGTTGCGGTGGAATAGGGATTGTTTTGCGCCCGCCGGCCCCTATTCAGTCCCTATTTCACCGCAACTTGGAGGAGAACAGAAAAAGCTCTGCCGCGGGTAGCGGCAGAGCTTTTGGAAGGGGACTTGGTTGTGAGGGCTCGTTAGGCGAGCTTGGCCTCGAGCTCGGCGATGCGCTTGTAGGCATCGATGGTAAAGCGGGCCTGCTTCTCCAGGATCATGGTGGTCATGAGAGTGTCCTGAGCGTGAGCCATGATGAAGGTCATCTCCATCTCGCCACCGCCGGCCTCCTGCGAAAGCAGCTTGGTCTGCGTGTCGTGGGCGCCGATAAGTGCATCGCTGGCATCCTTGTGCAGCTGTTCGGCCTTCTCAAAATCACCCTCGCGAGCAGCATCGAGCGCTGCAAGCAGATCGGTCTGGGCGTCACCTGCGTATGCGACAATCTCGAATCCAACCATCGAGATTTCTTCTTTGGTTGCCATATTGCGTTCCTTTCACATATGAACCAATGGAGAGCATCGCGTCCGGGCATACGCGCTGCGTTCTGTATGACAGAAACATTAACATTCAAACAAAAAAGAACAGCGCAAAACGTAATTTCAAGCTATGAACGGTCACTTTTCGCCCGTGAACGGTTTTTAAACCAATCTGAACAATATCGAACACAGTTAGCAGCAACCCAAACAGGACCGCACCCTAACGCAAATCGCGCACCGTATCGCCCTCTACGAGCACACCGGGGATCAGCATGTGCTCCACGCCAGACGCACCCCCATCGGCGCCGGCGATCTTGTCGACCGCCCACATGCCGACGCGCTTGTTGTCAAAGCGCACCGTGGTCAGGCGACGGTCGGGCACGATATCGCCCAGGCTGTCGTCAACACCCACCACGCTCACATCCTCGGGCACGTGCTTTCCGCGCGACTCGAGCCCGCGAATGCAGCCATATGCCATGGCATCGTTGGAGGCATAGATGGCAGTACAGGTCGGATCATCCGCCAGAGCCTGGCCTGCGGCATATCCGCTCTGTGCCGTCCAGTCGCCGCGCACGAGCTGCGGGGGCTCAATGCCATGCGCGCGCAATGTCTCGCGCCAGCCTTCCTCGCGCCGCATGCCCGAAAGCGAGCGCTCGGGGCATGAGATAAAGTGCACAGTCTTGTGCCCCCGCCCCAGCAAGTACTCGACAACTTGACGCGAGCAATCGAACTGGTCGTTATCGACCGTTGAACAGAGCGGGTGCTCCAGCATGGTAACGAGCACCGTCTGCATGCCGGGCAGCGGCTCAAAAGTGCCAAAGTCTGCCGGCATGCGGTTCATGATCACGACCATACCGTCTACCGGCAGCGCGCTCATGCGCGACGATGCGCTCTCGAGGGTATACGGATGCCCGTCTACTTTAGTGAGGGTGATGGCATAGCCATGTTTGTCGGCCGCGGCGGCAAAGCCCTCCATACGGTCGAGATTGCCGGTGCCGGTAATGCTGAACATGGCGACGCCGACGGTCTTAAACTTACCGCGGCGCAGCGATCGACCGGCAAAATTGGGGCGATACCCCAGCTCGCGCATGGCGGCACGCACGCGCTCCTTGGTCTCGGGGCGTACGCTGGGCGAATCGTGCACCGTACGCGAGACTGTCTGCTCCGAGACGCCCGCGAGACGCGCCACGTCTTTGACGGATACCGATTTTTTAACAGCGGCCATAGGTCGATCTTTCTATGTCAACGATGCCATTGGTGGCACCTTGCGCAGTCATTTTTAACGCCTTCAAGTATATCCAACGCCTCCCCCACCATACGCTCACCACCCAAAACCTACCGTTCACCGACATTTTTGCTTCCCCGAACGGCTTTTGTCGCCCAAATGTTAACGTTGCCATTGCGCAAACACAGAGCCCCGGGCGGCTCAACCGTTTACGCATAAGGAACCGGCGGTTCGCAGGCACAGGAACCACCGGTTCGCGTCTTTTATTTGTGTCGCAAAATGGCAACGTCAACATTTTGGCAGCAAAACGTCAAAAGCTACCATCGTTGCCAACCCACCAACTCTTAGGAGCATTGCATGGAGCAACTCATCGCCATCATCGAAAAGGGCCAGCCCTTTTTCAACGCGATCGCCCGCAACAAGTACCTCAAGGCGATCCGCGACGGCTTTATCTCCGTCATCCCCATCATCATCTTCTCGTCCATCTTCTGCCTGGTAGCCTCGGTCCCCAACATCTGGGGTTTCTACTGGCCCGATGACATCAACAACGCCCTGTGGAAGTGCTACAACTACTCCATGGGCATCCTGGCCATCGCCTGCGCCGCCACCACGGCCAAGCACTTCGCCGACGCGCAGAACCGCGACCTGCCCAAGAACAACCAGATCAACTTTATCTCGTGCATGTGCGCGGCCATCATCGGCTTCTTGCTCCTTTCGAGCGACACCATCGCCACGGACGCCGCCAGCGGCTTCAACACCACCTACCTTGGTTCCAAGGGCCTGCTGACCGCCTTCATCGCTGCGTTTGTGACCGGTATCATCTACAAGTTCTTCATCAAGCGCAACATCACCGTCAAGATGCCCGAGCAGGTTCCGCCCAACATCTCGCAGACCTTTAAGGACATCATCCCCTTCTCCGTCTGCATCACCGTCTTTTGGGTTTTTGACATCGTCTTCCGCGCTGCTTTTGGCTTCTGCTTTGCCCAAGGCGTCATCCAGGTGTTCCAGCCCCTGTTCACCGCTGCCGATGGCTACATCGGCCTCGCTGTGATCTACGGCGCCATGAGCCTGTTCTGGTTCGTGGGCGTCCACGGCCCCTCAATCGTCGAGCCCGCCATCGCCGCCGCCCTCGTTGCCAACATGACCGACAACCTGGCTGCGTTCCAGGCTGGTCAGCACGCTTCTGCTGTCCTGACCCAGGGTGCCCAGTACTTCGTCGTCTGCATGGGCGGCACCGGCGCCACGCTCGTCCTGGTCTTTATGTTCTGCTTCCTGGCCAAGTCTCAGGAGATGCGCGCCGTCGGTAAGGCAGCTATCGTCCCCGTGTGCTTTGCCGTCAACGAGCCGCTGCTGTTCGCCGCGCCCATCGTGCTCAACCCCGTCTTCTTTGTCCCGTTTGTCTTTGCCCCGATCGCCAACATCTGGATCCTCAAGATCTTTATCGACTTCTTGGGCATGAACGGCTTTATGTACACCCTGCCCTGGACCGTCCCCGGCCCCATCGGCACCATCATGGGCCTGGGCTTCCAGCCGCTCGCCTTTGTGATGCTCGCCCTTATCCTGGTCGTCGACTTCGTTCTGTACTACCCGTTCTTCCGAGCCTATGACGCCCAGAAGTGCGCCGAGGAGGCCGAGATCTCCCAGGAGGAGCTCGCCGCCAAGAACGCCGAGAAGGCCGCCAAGCTTAACGATGCCTTCCAGGGCAAGGCCGATGCCAAAAGCGTTGCCGCCGGCGCTGCTGCCGAGGCCGTGAAGTCCGACGTCGCTCCCGCCGCCACCGAGGCAACGACCGCCAGCGACCTCAACGGCAAGCGCGTGCTCGTGCTCTGCCAGGGCGGCGG
>UQZC01000067.1 GCA_900545505.1 uncultured Collinsella sp. | reverse complement strand
AGATTTTTAAAAAAATGCCTAAAATGGCTCAGATCGCCGACAATTGGGAAACGGGGTGCGTTATGGCGCAGATGAGAATCAAGGACATTGCCGCCGAGGCGGGCGTGAGTCCGGCCACGGTCTCGCGCTACCTCAACAACCGCCCCGGGCAAATGACCGAGGAGACCCGTGCTCGCATCGCGGCAGTTATCGAGCGCACCGGCTATCGCCCACGTGCCGCCGCGCGCAATCTGCGCAGCTCGCGTACGAACCTCATCGGTGTGATTCTGGCTGACATCGCCAACCCGTTCTCGAGCGCCATGCTCGAGGGCCTTTCCGCCAGCGCCGCGGCGCGCGGCTGCTCGCTCATGACGGCCATTAGCGGCAACGACACCGCTAAGGAAGCGGAGTCGCTCACCAGACTTATCGATGCCGGCGTGGACGGCCTGGTCGTCAACACCTGCGGAGGCAATGACGAGGCGATCGCCGCGGCAGCGGGACGTCTGCCCGTTGTGCTGCTCGACCGCGACGTTGCCGACGGCGGTGTCGATCTGGTGACATCTAACAACCGTGAGCTGGTCGCTGGCTTGGTAGACGAGCTCGCCGCCGCTGGCAGCGAGCGCCTGTGCCTGCTCACCGAGGCAAGCGACGACAGCCCCGTGCGTCGAGAGCGCGCCGAGGCCTTTACCGACGAGCTGTCGCGCCGCGGACTTGCGGGCGAGGTTGTCACCCTGGCCGACGGTGGCGCCACGGGCATCGGCCGCTTGGACGAGACCATGCGTGACTATGCCGGTAAAAAGCTCGGCCTCATTGCCGTCAACGGCCTGGTCTTCCTGCGCCTGACCGAGGCTCTGGCGCAGCTTGGTCCCTCGTTACCGGCTGGTCTTAAGATTGCGACGTTTGACGATTATCCTTGGAACCACGTGCTCTTTGGCGGTGTGACCACAGCAGCGCAAGACACCCTCACCATTGCCGAGCGCGTAGTCGAGCGTCTGTCCGAGCGCATCGACGTTGTTACCACCACCGTGGGCGAAGCCGCAAAGCTCGCCCCCAAGCGCATCGAGATTCCCGGCCACATCGAACACCGCGCTTCGACTTCGCGCTAGTCTGTGTGATAATATATAGACAATGTCATACAGGAGGTATCCATGGCTGCGTCTGTGCTGAGTGTGCGAGTGGACTCGTCAATTAAAGACTCATTTGCCGAGCTGTGCGAAGAGCTTGGCATGACTTCGTCTGTTGCGGTCAATATGTTTATGAGGCAGATGCTGCGCGAGCGCTCTCTGCCGTTTGTTCCCTCACTTGGTAAAAGCTCTGCGAGCGAAAGCGCCGCGACGGGCATTTTGGATACTGCCCAGATTGAGTCCGCCGTCCGCGAGGCAGCCAGCTCGATTCCCGCCATCAAAACCGTGATTCTTTTTGGTTCGTATGCCCGGGGCGAGGCACATGTCGATAGCGATATTGACTTGCGTCTCGAAGTCGATCGCGAGCAGGGCTTTGGTCTTTTCGCGCTGTCGGCATTTGGTGAGGCGGTGCGCAAAGAAACCGGGAAGCAGGTTGACCTCGTCTCGAGTGACTATCTTGATGATGATCTTGCCGCGGTAATCGAGCGCGAAGGAGTGATCCTTTATGATCGCGCGTAAGTCAGACTGCCTGTTCGCGCACGTTTTTTGAGCGCTTGATACGCTTTAACCCTGCGGAAACATTTTTCTGCGATAGTATCTGCGATATAGACCAGTCGAAACCCGCCCGAAAGAAAGGGGAGCGACATGAACCAGCAGAACATCGATTACGTACTCCGCTCCGTAGAGCAGCGTGACATCCGCTTTGTGCGTCTGTGGTTTGTCGACATTCTCGGCCGCCTCAAGAACTTTGCCATTAGCCCCGAGGACCTCGAGGTCGCTTTTGAGGAGGGCATTGGCTTTGACGGCTCCGCTATCGAGGGCTTTGCCACGCCCGAGGAAGCCGATATGCTGGCGTTTCCCGATGCTTCGACCTTCCAGATTCTGCCGTGGCGCCCGAGCCACAACGGTGTCGCCCGCGTGTTCTGCGACGTATGCACTCCCGATCGCAAGCCGTTTGCCGGCGACCCGCGCGATGCCCTGCGCCGCATGTTCCGCAAGGCCGAGAAAGCTGGCTATCTGCTTAACGTGGGCGCCGAGCTGGAGTATTACTACTTCCCCGACGAGCATACCCCCGAGCCGCTCGACAACGTGGGCTACTTCGATCTTTCGGTGAGTGACGCCGCCCGCGACCTGCGCCGCAACACGGTCCTCACGCTCGAGAAGATGTCCGTGCCCGTGGAGTACACCTTCCACGCCGCCGGCCGCTCGCAGCACGGCATGAGCCTGCGCCATGCCGAGGCCCTGAGCATGTCCGACGCCATCACCACGGCCAAACTCATCATTAAGCAGCAGGCTTACGAGAGCGGTTGCCACGCCTCTTTTATGCCCAAGCCGTTGGCGGGCGAGGACGGCAGCGCCATGTTTTTGCATCAGTCGCTGTTCGACCACGACGGCAACAACGTCTTTTGGGGCGAGGACGACGAGAGGTACCACCTCTCCGATATCGCCAAGCACTACATGGCCGGCATCCTGGCGCACGCGCGCGAGATTAGCGCCATCACCAATCCCACGGTCAACTCGTACAAGCGCATCACCACGGGCGGCGACTCCGTGCCGCAGTACGCCACATGGGGCCTGCGCAACCGCGCGAGCATGATCCGCATCCCGGTCTACAAGCCCGGCAAGCAGCTGTCCACGCGTATCGAGCTTCGTAGCCCCGACCCCATGGCCAATCCGTACCTGGTCAACGCCGTCACGCTGGCGGCCGGTCTCGATGGCATCGAGCGCAAGCTGGAGCTCCCGCCTGAGGCCACGGCCGAGACGCTCAAACTCACCAACCGTCAGATGCTCGAGGCCGGCTACACGCCGCTGCCGCGCTCGCTCAAAGAGGCACTCGACGTCTTTGAGGACTCGCAGTTTATGAAGGATGCCCTCGGCGAGCACATCCACAGCTTCTTCCTCAAAAAGAAGCGCAACGAGTGGCATAAGTTTGAGTCCACGATCACCGAGTGGGAGATCAAGCATTATCTGGCGAACTCCTAATCGCGCTGGCTTGTTCCAGTACGATTGAGCTCATTTCCTTGGAGGCCGATATGTCCGAAAAGAGTGCCCTGTTCATGGCGCGCACGACGCGCTTCCACGAGTTTGCCCGCAGCTTGACGACCACCCTGGGTGTCGAGGTGAGCCTGGCTACCCCCGATTCGCCGACTGCGGCGCACGACTTTGACCTGCTGATCCTCGATTCCGACGGTATCCGCAGCGACCGCATCGATCAGATTGCCAAATGGCTCGACGACCGCGGCGGCGTCCCCATGCTGGTGATCGTTGACGACGAGGCGCTCGGCACCCTGCGCCTGCCGAATCACGCGCATGCCGACTTTGTATGCCCCACGGCGACGCCCAACGAGCTCAAGGCTCGCGCACAGCGCCTGATGGGCGAGGAGGAGACCGTCGCCGCCGACGATGTGCTCAACATCGATAACCTCGAGATTAACCTGGCTACCTACCAGGTGACACTCGATAACGAGCCCATCGACCTGACGCTGATGGAGTACTCGCTGCTGAGCTTTTTGGCGACGCATCCCAACCGTGCCTACAGCCGCGAGGTACTGCTGCACCGCGTGTGGGGCTTTGAGTACTGCGGCGGTACGCGTACCGTCGACGTGCACATCCGACGCATCCGCTCCAAGGTGGGCCCGCAGATCGCGGCACATATCACCACCGTCCGCGGCGTGGGCTATCTGTTTAAGGACTAGATTTCCGCCATAAAGGGGACAGGCACCTTTGTGGTGGTTTTGCCGCATGCGTGGATCCCTTTCGAGTTTGCAGCAGAACTTAAGCCTTCCTAAAAGATTGCGTTCTCATACACGTTCGCCCGCATATTGGGGTACAACTCAACGTGAACAATGATGGCCCGCCACATGTTTGGCGGGCCTTTGGTTATTTGACGAAAGGATTGCAGCTATGAGCGAGTACGATTCCCAGCATCCCCAGGATGCGGGCCACGCCGGCGAGACTCAGCAGCAACCGCGCGTACAGGTTGAGTCGACGCCTGCCGACGGCAACATCCCCTACGTGCAGGCTTACGACACTCAGACCGGCAAGCCGCTCGTCGGTCAGCAGGTCGTGAACAAGCACACGGTGGTCAAGACCAAGACCAAAAAGCTACCGATCTTTATTACGGCACTCGCCGGCTGTGCCTGCGGAGCCCTGCTGGTCATTGCGCTCATTATGAGCGGCACGCTCGATATCGGTGGCGGCAAGAATGCCGTGACGGCGGGCGCTTCGGGTTCATCGACGCAAAAGATCACGATCGATTCCGAGGACACCACACTTGCCGAGGCCGTTTCTGCCAAGGCCCTCCCCTCCGTCGTTTCCATCACCGCCACTTCGAGCGGTAGCCAGAATGGCTCGCTTTCGCAGTCTGCTGACGAGTCGGATAGTTCGGGCAGCGTCGGTTCGGGCGTTGTGCTCGATACCGAGGGTCACATCCTCACCAACAACCACGTGGTCGATGGTTACGACCAGTACGTGGTGACCATGGACGACGGCACCACCTATGAGGCCGAGTTCGTGGGCAACGATGCCTCGAGTGACCTCGCCGTCATCAAACTCAAGGACGCCGACGCCTCCAAGCTCACGCCGATCGAGATCGGCGACTCCTCCAAGCTCAACGTGGGAGAGTGGGTTATGGCGATCGGCTCGCCGTTTGGCAACGAGCAGTCTGTCTCCACGGGCATTGTGTCGGCGCTCTACCGCTCCACGGCCATGAGCTCTACCAGCGGTAACACCATCTATGCCAACATGATCCAGACCGATGCCGCCATCAACCCGGGCAACTCCGGCGGCGCGCTCGTCAACGACAATGGCGAGCTGGTGGGTATCAACTCGCTCATCGAGAGCTACTCGGGCTCCAGCTCGGGCGTGGGTTTTGCCATTCCGGTCAACTACGCCAAGAACATTGCCGACCAGATCATCGACGGCAAGACGCCGGTGCATCCGTACATGGGCGCTACGCTTTCGAGCGTCAACGCGCTCAACGCCCGCACCAACAAGCTGAGCACCGATAGCGGCGCCTATGTGGCGAGCGTCGTCGAGGATGGTCCTGCTGCCAAGGCCGGCATTCAGGAGGGCGACGTCATCACCAAGCTGGGCGACGACGAGATCACGAGCGCCGATGGCCTGATCATCGCGCTGCGCAGCCACGAGGTGGGCGAGAAGGTCGAGATCACGCTCATGCGCGGCAAGGAAGAGAAGAAGGTCACCGTCGAGCTGGGCTCCGACGAGGAGCTGCAGAACCAGCAGCAGGACGACAGTTCGACCGACACCGGCAACGGCGGTATTACCGACGAGCAGCTGCGCCAGTATCTGGAGGAGCTGCTGGGCCAGCAGGGCCAGGGCCAGGGTCAAGGCTACGGCCAGGGCTACTAGCGAGCCGTTTCGCTCATACCGATGCCAGAGGGGCTGTCCCACCAACGCGGGACAGCCCCTCTTTTCTTATTGATCCGTTGGGGACGGAGGAAAACGGATCGCTTGGGGCTGACAAGAGGCCTGGTCCGGAATGGTCTGGACAGTTAGTTCAGATACGTATAAATCTGGGGCAGCTTGGGATGCGCTTTAAGCAATTTTTGATTGGGATGGGGCTCGAATGGGTGTTTGGAAGGGAGAGCGGGACGTTTACATGGTCTCGAGGAGCCCAAATTAGTTGAAACAGGGGTGTTCGTGCCTGATTCAGCTCTAGGATTTATACGTATCTGAACTAACTGTCCACCCCAGTCTGGCGGCTGCCGATTCGGTGCGGTTCGAGACCGCTATTCGGCCCCGTTGCGACCGGTGGTACTCTAGTATCCGTTTGAAATCGAGCGAAGGAGTGCCGCTATGGAGCAATCGAGCCTGTTTGGTGACGGCGTGGACATCGATACCGAAACGTCTACGACTGCGGAAGCCACCGCGCCGACCGATGCCCGTGCCCAGGCGGCAGCGCGCGCGGCCGAGCTGCGCCACGAGCTCGACTACCACGCCTATCGCTACTACATGCTCGACGCACCCGAGATCACGGACGCCGCCTTCGACAAAATGCTCGTTGAGTTGCAGGAAATTGAGGCGGCTTATCCCGATCTGGTGACGCCCGACAGCTATACCCAGCGCGTGGGCGGCTACGTGAGCGAGCAGTTTACGCCGGTCACGCACATGGCACGCATGTATTCCATGGACGATGCCATGGACCTGGACGAGCTCGACGCATGGCTTCAGCGCGCTGAGGATGCGCTCGGTGCCGGTAGCGTCACCTATACCTGCGAGCTCAAGATCGACGGTCTGGGCGTGGCGCTTACCTACCAAAACGGCACCTTCGTACGTGCGGCCACACGTGGCGATGGCACCACGGGCGAGGACGTGTCGCTCAACGTCCGTACCATCAAGGATGTGCCCATGCACCTGTCCGAGCCGGCGCTCGCTCATATGGGCGCCGACCGCGAGCGTACCATCGAAGTACGCGGCGAGGTCTATATGCCCAAGGGCAGCTTTGTTCGTCTGAACGACGAGGCCGATACCGAGGGGCGCGACCCCTTCGCCAACCCGCGCAACGCCGCCGCCGGCAGCCTGCGCCAAAAGGATCCCAAGGTCACGGCGCGCCGCGACCTGGCCACCTTTATCTATGCCATCGCCGATACCGACCCGCTGCACGTCCACAGCCAGCGCGAGTTTCTCGACTGGCTGCGCAGTGCCGGCTTTAGTGTCAACCCCAACGTGGCACGCTGCGCCACGCCGGCTGAGGTCCACGAGTTCTGCGCCCAGGCCCTCGAGCATCGCGGTGACCTGGACTACGACATCGACGGCGTAGTCGTAAAGGTTGACAGCTTCCAGCAGCAGCTCGACCTGGGCTTTACCGCCCGCGCGCCGCGCTGGGCCATTGCCTTTAAGTTTCCGCCCGAGGAAAAGCAGACCGTCCTGCGCGAAATTCGCATCCAGGTGGGCCGCACCGGTGTGCTCACGCCGGTCGCCGAGTTCGACCCGGTGACGGTCGCCGGTTCCACCATCGCGCGCGCCACGCTGCACAACATCGACGAGATCCGTCGCAAAAACGTGCGCGAGGGTGACACTATCATCGTGCACAAGGCGGGCGACGTAATCCCCGAGGTCGTGGGCCCGGTGCTCGACAACCGCCCTGCCGATTCGGTTGACTGGCACATGCCCGAGGTCTGCCCCGTGTGCGGTAGCCCCGTGGTCCACGAGGATGGCGAGGTCGCTTACCGTTGCGTCTCCATCGATTGCCCCGCGCAGCTCAAGGAGCGCCTGCTCCACTGGGTGAGCCGCGGCTGCATGGACGTCGACGGCCTGGGCGACGAGATCGTCGACAAGATGATCGCCGCCGGCCTGATCCACGATGTCGCGGACTTCTACCAGCTCACGGTCGACGATATCGCCGGCCTGGACACGGGGCGCACCTATGCCAGCTCCAACAGCAAAAAGGGCGTCAAGAAGGGCGATCCCATTCCGGTAGGCCTCAAGACGGCCGAGAAAATCATCGCCGAGCTCAACAAGTCCAAGAGCCAGCCGCTCGGTCGCGTGCTGTTTGCCCTGGGCATCCGCCACGTGGGCAAGAGCGTGGGCGAGGTCATTGCCGATCGATTCCTGTCGATTGACAAGCTTATCTTGGCGAGCGAAGAGGATATTGCCGAGTGCGAGGGCATCGGTCCCAAGATTGCGGCGAGCGTCAAGCAGTTCCTGGCCGTGCCCGAGAACCTTGCCGTGCTGGAGCGCCTGCGCCAGGCGGGCCTTTCGCTCGAGGTCGACTTGGGCGCCGCGCACGCGCAAGCCGCAGCCGACGCTGGCGT
>UQZC01000066.1 GCA_900545505.1 uncultured Collinsella sp. | reverse complement strand
GCTCCTTCGTAGCCGACGGCACGAGCCAGGTCACGCGCTGCCTTGTGCATGCGAGCACGAATGTCGTCGTGTCCGTCGAGGCACGGCGCGGGGCTCTCCTCGATTAGCTTTTGGTTGCGCCGCTGCACCGAGCACTCGCGCTCGCCGAGCGAAAACACATGGCCCTGCTTATCGGCCATAATCTGTACCTCAACGTGATGCGCCGGCGCGACGAACTTCTCCATGTAGCACTCGCCGTCGCCAAAAACGGCCTCGCCCTCGGCGCGTGCTTCAATAAAGTCCTTTGCCGCATCTTCCACGCGATCGACCTTGCGAATGCCGCGACCGCCGCCACCTGCACGCGCCTTAATGAGCACGGGGCAGCCAATGCGCTCGGCCTCGGCCGTTGCCTCCTCGGGGCTTTTGAGCAAATCGCAGCCCGGCACGATGGGCACGCCCGCCGCGGCAGCCGTTCGACGCGCGGCGTCCTTATCGCCCATGCTGTCGATCACCTCGGCCGAAGGACCGATAAACGCCAGGCCATACTTGTCGCAGTCGCGTACGAAGCTCGCCTTCTCGGAGAAAAAGCCATAGCCGGGATGAATTGCCTTGGCTCCCGACTTTACGGCACAGGTGAGCACGGCATCGTCGTTGAGGTAGCTCTCGGCAAGACGCGGGCCACCGATGCAATATGCCTCGTCGGCAAGCTGCACGTGCAGCGCGTCCGCATCGGCCGTGGAATAGACGGCGACGGTCTTGATGCCCATATCGCGGCACGCGCGGATAACACGGACCGCGACTTCGCCACGGTTGGCAATGAGCACTTTGTCGAACATGAAGCCTTCCTTAACTTTCGTGCATGAGTGCAAAGGACATATCGGCGCGGCAGCAAACCTCACCGTTGACGCTCGCAGTACCCGTCGCAAAGCGGAACGGCCCGCGCGCACGCGTGATGGTGCACACCAGATCAACCGTGTCGCCCGGGCGCACCGGACGCTTAAAGCGCACCTTATCGAGGCTCGTATAGAACGGCGTCGCGCCGCGCGCCTCCTCATCGCCCATCAGCAGCACGCAGCAGTTCTGGGCGAGCATCTCGCACTGAATCACGCCGGGGACGACCGGGTTTCCCGGAAAATGCCCCTGCAAAAAGTACTCGTCGCCCGTGATCGTGATCTTGCCGTGGGCCTCGTCGCCCACCAGCTCGGCCTCGTCGAGCAAAAGCATCGGCTCGCGATGCGGTAACAGCTTCTTGAGCTCTTCTTTGTTCATGGATATCACCTATCCGATCCTCATGAGACAGCTGCCAAACTCCACGAGGTCGCCGTCGGCCACGCAGATCTCGAGCACCTCACCGTCTGCCTCGGCCGTCACCTCGTTGAGAACCTTCATGGCCTCGATGATGCAAAGGGTCTCGCCGGCCTTGACCTTGGAGCCCACGTGCACAAACGGTTCGTCGCCCGGCGCCGGGGCAGCATAGAAAACGCCGACCATGGGAGCGGTCACCTCGGTGCCCTTGGGCTCCGGCGCGGCGGCAGGCGCCTGCGCGGCGGGCTCCGGTGCGGTGGCAGGCATGGCGACAGGAGCCACTGCCGGAGCAGTCACGGCACCCGGCATAGGCATGGGCACGGCAACCGGCTGCGCGGCACTTGCGCGCTCGAGTTCGACCGCGGTGCCATCGGGCTCCTCAACGCGTACGCGCGTGAGGCCGCGGTCCTCCATAACATCGGCTATCTCGGCAAGTCTTTTGGAATCCATGCTCTAGCTCCTCGTATATCTACGCAGCGCGATGGCGGCGTTGTGTCCGCCAAAGCCCAGGTTGGTCGAAAGCGCCCAGGTAAGGTCGGCGCGAACTGCGCGATTCGGCGTGTAGTCAAGATCGCAGGCGGGATCGGGCGTGTGGTAGTTAATGGTCGGCGGCACCACGCCCTGCTCAAGCGCCATGGCGCAGGCCATGACCTCGATGGCGCCCGTGGCACCGATCATGTGGCCGGTCATCGACTTAGTCGACGAGACGTGCGCGGCGCGCGCCGCGTCCTCGCCGAGCGCACGCTTAATGCCCGCCGTCTCGGACGAATCGTTGAGCTTGGTCGAGGTGCCGTGAGCATTGATGTAGAGACCCTCGGAAGGCCTGACGTCGCCCTCGGTCACCGCCAGCGATATCGCGCGGGCAATGCCGGCAGCCTCGGGATCAGGGCTCGTGATGTGATAGGCATCATCGGTGTTGCCGTAGCCCACGACCTCGGCATAAATGTGCGCACCGCGCGCCTGCGCATGTTCCATGCTCTCGAGCACGAGCACGCAAGCGCCCTCGCCCATCACAAAGCCATCGCGGTCTGCATCGAACGGGCAACAAGCCGTCGCGGGATCAGGGTTGGTGGTCAATGCGCGGCAGGACGTAAAGCCCGCAACGGCATCGGGGATAATTGCGGCCTCGGCGCCGCCCGCGAGGATCGCGTCGGCATAGCCGTGCTTGATGGCGCGGAACGCCTCACCCACCGCATGGGCAGAAGTCGCGCAGGCAGTCACGACGGGCAGGGTCGGGCCCTTTGCCTTATGGCGAATCGCGATGTTGCCCGAAGCCATGTTGGGAATCATCATCGCGATCATGTAAGGCGATGCGCGACGAGGCCCCCGATCGGCGATCGTGTGGACGTTGTCGACGAGTGTCTGCATGCCGCCCACACCCGAGCCCACGTAGACGCCCAGGCGCTCGCGATCAATGGCGCCCTCGACATCAAAGCCCGCATCGTGCATGGCCTCGTCCGACGCTGCCAGGGCAAACTGAACGCAAGGGTCCAGATGCTTGGCGTCACGCTTGCCAAAGTACTCGTTGCCGTCAAAGCCCTTGACCTCGGCCGCCACCTTGACGGCAAACGCATCGGTATCGAAGTGCGTGATCGGGCCGATGCCGCACGTGCCGGCGCACATGGCCGCCCAGGTGGCAAGCGCCGTGTTGCCGAGCGGCGATACGGCACCGATGCCAGTGATTGCAACTCTCTGTTCCATCATGGTCTCCTCATCCAAGCCGTTCTTCGGCCCTGGTTTCTACATCGCCATTCCGCCGTCGACGCGTACGACCTCGCCCGTAATGTAGGCAGCCGCATCGCTCGCCAAAAAGCGCACCACGCCGGCCACTTCCTCGGGGCGCGCCATGCGCTTTAGGGGAATCTGCTCCTCGGTTGCCGCGCGAACCTTCTCCGAGAGCTTTGCCGTCATATCCGTCTCGACAAACCCGGGGGCGACCGCATTGACTCGTACGCTGCGGGGCGCAAGCTCGCGCGCCACCGCCTTGGTCAGGCCGATGACGCCCGCCTTGGAGGCAGCGTAGTTGGCTTGCCCGGCATTGCCCATCAGGCCCACGACCGAGCTCATGTTGACGACGCAGCCGCCGCGCTGGCGCATAAAGGTCTTGGTGAGCGCGCGCGTCGTGTTAAACGTTCCTTTAAGGTTGACATCGAGCACGCGATCGAAGGCGTCATCGCCCATGCGCATGAGCAGGCCATCGCGGGTGATGCCAGCGTTGTTGACGAGCGCCCAAATGGAGCCAAAGTCGTTGAGGACCGCTTCCACGCACGCGTTGACGGCAGTGGGGTCGGCCACGTCACATTGATATGAGCGCGCCGTGGCGCCAGCCGCCGCGCAGGCGTCGCACGTCTCGCGCGCCGCATCGACGCTGCCGGCATAGACGACGGCGATATCAAAGCCGTCCTCCGCCAGACCGATAGCGCAGGCGCGGCCGATACCCCGCGAGCCGCCCGTGACCAGTGCCACGCGACGTGAGTCGTTGCGCTCGAGCGCGCCATTGTTCAAGTTGCCCATGTCATTCCTTTCGGGTTACAGCCCTGTGGACTATGCGAGCTCGTCGGCAATAGCTGCGACCTGCTCGGCCGTCTCGCACGAATACACACGAACGTCGCTCAACGTACGCTTGACCAGGCCGGACAGCGTTTTGCCGGGGCCGACCTCAATAAATGTGTCGATGCCTTGATCCTGCAAAGCATGCAGCGTATCGACCCAGCGCACGGCATGGCTCACCTGGTTGGCCAAGACATCCGATGCCGTCTGGGGGTCCGCCGGATAGGGCGCCGCTGTCATATTTGCCAAAACAGGAATGAGCAACGGGGACGGCGCGTGACCGGCCTCAATATATGCGGCAAGGCCACAGGTCGCCTCGGCCATATAGGGGCTATGAAATGCACCCGACACCGCGACCTTCATGGCGCGGCCGCCAGCCTCTTTTACTAGGACGTCGAGGGGCTGCAGCGCATCGGGCGCTCCGGCCACAACCGTCTGCTGGGGACTGTTGTAGTTGACGGGCCAGCAGTCCTGGCCGGCCTGCGCAGCCAGGTTCTCGACTTGCGCAGCATCAAGTTTGATGACGGCGCGCATGCCGCCGGGGTGACGCTCGGCCGCCGTGGCCATCAATGCCGCGCGCTCACACACGAGCTCAAAACCCGCTCGCGTATCGAATGCCCCCGCAAAGGTGAGTGCAGCGACCTCGCCCAGCGAGAATCCCGCACAGGCGGCAGGCACCACGCCGCGCTCGCGCAGGGCGACGGCGACAGCCAAGTCGTGCACGAACACGCAAGGCTGCGTGTTCTCGGTCTGCGAGAGCTCCTCCTTGGAGGCGCTCCGGCACTGCTCGCTCGTCCCCGGGCGCACCTCATCGGCAATGGCGAACACCTCGGCAGCCGCCGGCGATGTCTCGATCAAGTCGACGCCCATCGCGGGGTGCTGGGCACCCTGGCCGGCAAACAAAAACGCTACGCCACCCATGCGCACGCACCCTTCAGGACGCGCTCGGCGCCATCGACCAGGTCGTCAACGATTTCGCGTGCGCTCTGGCGCTCGTTGACCATGCCGGCAATCTGTCCACACAAAAACGAACCCTCTTCGTAGTTGCCGTCCTTGGCGGCCTTACGCAGCGCACCGGTTCCCATAGCACCGAGCTCCTCGGCACTCGCGCCGGAACCCTCGCTCTTGGCATAGGCGTTGGTGAAGGGGCTCTTGAGGGCGCGCACTGGATGTCCCGTCGAGCGACCGGTCGCACGCGTCGAAGTGTCGTTGGCCTTCAGGACCATCTCTTTGTACTGCTCCGAGACGGTGCACTCGTCTGCGACCAGAAAGCGCGTACCCACTTGCACGCCTTCGGCGCCCAGCATAAAGGCGGCCGCCGCGCGGCCGTCGGCAATCCCGCCGGCGGCCACGACGGGAATGTCAACCGCATCGACGACCTGCGGCACCAGTGCCATCGTCGAGGTCTCGCCAATATGGCCGCCCGATTCGGTACCCTCGGCAACAACCGCCGTGGCTCCACGACGTGCCACGAGGCGCGCCAGCGCCACCGAGGCAACGACCGGGATGACCTTGATGCCCGCCTCGTTCCACGCCTTCATGTACTTGGCGGGATTGCCGGCGCCCGTCACGACGACCGGCACTCGCTCGTCAATCACGACCTGCGCGACCTCGTCGGCAAACGGGCTCATGAGCATGACGTTGACGCCAAAGGGCTTATCCGTCTTGGCGCGCAGCTCATGAATCTGGTCGCGAAGCCAGTTGGCGTCGGCGTTCATGGCCGCGATGATGCCTAAGCCACCCGCCTCGGACACTGCGGACGCCAGCGAGGCATCGGCAATCCAGGCCATACCGCCCTGGAACACGGGCTTTTCGATGCCGAGCAGATCGCAGAGAGGAGTCTTGAGCATCTCTACTTCTCCAATGCCGCCTCGACCGTATCGGCGAACTCGCCGACCGTCTTGGGGTTCTCCTCGGTATCGAGCTGGATGCCAAACTCGTCCTCGACGGCAACGAGGATCTCGACGGTGCCCAGGCTGTCGAGACCAATCTCCTCGAGCGTGGACTCGGGCTTCATCTCGACATCGTCAAGACCGGCGGTCTCGCGGATAACGTCGCAAACGCGCTCGAAGGTCTTCTGATCTGCCATGGTAGTTCTCCTTTGTTTGTGCCCTAGGGGCGTTTTTATTTCCTATGTGCGACTACTTCCAACGAAGCAGATAGCCACCTATATCCAGACCGGCGCCAAATCCAACCAAGGCGATGGTGTCGCCTGTGTGAAGTGCACCGGCGTTTGCCAGCCGGTCGAGGGCAAGCGGAATGCATGCGCTCGAAATGTTGCCGGTCTCGCGCAACGTGCGAACCACGCGCTCGTCCGGCACGCCCAGGCGCTTGACCGCCTGGCTCAGGATTCGTTCGTTAGCCTGATGGAATACAAAATGATCGATGTCTTCGACCAAAATGCCCGCATCGATCGCAAGCTTATGGACCGTGTCGCAGATGGCGTTGACGCCGAACTTGAACACGCGGCGGCCGTTCATGGACAGCACGCTCGCGCTATCTGCGGAAGCCCTAAACGGCGAGGTACCGACCAGACCGGGAACGCGCAACGTCTCGACGTCGGGCGCCGTCGAAAGCTCAACGGCAAGGGGGTTGTCTCCCCCAGCTTCAATCACTGCGGCGCCTGCCCCATCGCCAAAAAGCACGCAGGTGGCACGGTCGGTCCAGTCGAGCGCGCGCGTCATCTGCTCGGCAGCAACAACAAGCACGCGCTCGGAACGGCTGCGGGCGATATAGCCCTCGGCGACATCGAAGCCGGCACAAGCCGCCGAGACATCGAAGGCAGGGCACGTCGCGCCAAGTCGCTCAGCAACGGCACACGCCTCGGCGGGAACAAGGTGGTCACCCGTCGTCGTCGAGCAGACGATCAGATCCAGCTGGCTCGCGTCGATTCCGGACACCTGGAGTGCCCGCTCGCTCGCCGCTACGGCAAGGTCGTCAAGTGACTCGGTGGTGCAGACGTGGCGGCCCTTGATACCTGTGCGAGTAAAAATCCACTCATCCGAGGTATCGAGGAACTCAGACAGCTCGTCATTGGAAACGCTGCGCTCAGGAAGCGCCGAGCCTGTTCCAAGAATCGTGAAACCCATCACTAACCTCCTTTGAGTTGTTGACGTGTTTACATCGACCAAGAGAGGATAACGCATTTCAGTCTTTGTTAACGTGTTAACATTAAATTGTCCAAATGCGACAAAGGCTTCACATTGTGTCTATCTCTCGACACCATTGCGTCATTCACTTATTCAATAAGGAGGTAGCAGCCGCTATGGATGCCCAATTAACGATAGTCGACGTAACCGGATCGACCAACGATGACCTGCTCGAAGCAGGAAAACAGGGAGCGCCGCACGGCACAGGACTTGCCGCCCGGGCTCAAACAGCAGGGCGCGGCCGGCGCGGGCACAAGTGGGACTCAACCGTCGGCAACTTATTGCTTTCGCTTGTCCTGCGCCCATGCGTTAATCCTGCAAAGTTCTCTGGTCTTGCCGCCGTCAGCGGCCTAGCGGTGCTCGAAGCACTCGAAAAGCAGGGTCTTGCAAACGAGATTCGCCTTAAATGGCCCAACGACCTTGTCGCGCGAGGACGCAAGCTCGGCGGCATTCTGGTCGAGGCCGCACGCGATAACGAAGGCAAACCTTTCGCCGTCTGCGGCATTGGCGTCAATGTGAACTATGCGCCCCAAGAGGTGCCCGATGGCGGCCTGCCGGCAATCGGTCTCTCGGATCTCAACGAGAGCGTACCTGCCGTCGACATGCTCCTCGATGAGGTCTATCACGCAGTTATAGACGCTGCAGATGCCTGGGCAGAGCGCCTCAACGCCAAGGAAGAAGATGCCGGTCCGCTCGCGCCCGTCCACGACGAATATATCGCCCACCTTAATTGGATCGGGAAGCACGTTATCGCCCGCTCCCCCGCTGGAGACGAGCTGGCACGAGGCATATTTAGAACGGTCGACGATTGCGGCCGCGCATGCATTGAGACCGAGAGCGGCTTGTGCGTCTTCCACTTCGAAGAAGCATCCTTGCGCCCCCTGAGCGAATAGGGCGCCGCAGCCGTCGGCTC
>UQZC01000065.1 GCA_900545505.1 uncultured Collinsella sp. | reverse complement strand
CGGACAAGCAGCTGTCGCGAAACACCGCAGGTGCGCGGCAGCGGCTGGCGAGCTCCATGAGCGAAAACGGCTTAGTCAGGTAATCGTCGGCACCGCCATCGAGCGCCATCACCTTGTCGAGCTCGGTATCCTTGGCGGTAAGCATCATGATGGGCACCGTCGCCGTCAGGCGATCGGCACGCAGTCGACGCATAATCGCCAAGCCATCGGTATCGGGCAGCATGATGTCGAGCAGGACGGCATCGGGTACCCGTCGCGCCACGGCAGCCTTAAACTCACCGTCGCACGAAAAGCCTTCGGCCTCAATCCCCTGCTTGCGCAGCGCATAGACCGTCAAATCCCTGATGTTGTCATCGTCCTCGACGTAATAGATCATGTTGAACCCCTTTGCGGCCGGCATGACCGCATCTTAACCCTAAAGGTACCTTTACTAGATGGTATCAGCCAAAACGCCCCGTCAAATAATCCGCCGTGCGCGGATCGGTCGGATTCTTGAAGAGTTGCGCGGTGGGCGCGTGCTCCACCAGCTCACCCAGCAAAAAGAATGCGACCGAATCGGAGATACGCGCCGCCTGCTGCATATTGTGCGTAACGACCACGAGCGTGCAGGTCTCTTTGAGTTCGCAGGCCAGCTGCTCCACCACCAGCGTCGACACAGGGTCGAGTGCCGAGGTCGGCTCGTCCATCAGCAGAATGTCGGGCTGCACGGCAAGTGCGCGGGCGATGCACAGGCGCTGCTGCTGTCCACCCGAAAGACCCAGGCCCGACTCCTTGAGCTTGTCCTTGACCTCATCCCATAGCGCAGCGCGACGAAGGGAATCCTCGACCAGCCCATCCAGCACAGCGCGATCGCGCACGCCCATGCCGCGCGGCCCATAGGCGACGTTGTCGTAGATGCTCATGGGAAACGGGTTGGGGCGCTGGAACACCATGCCCACGCGCTGGCGAAGGCGGCAGATGTCGTAATCGCCCAGGATATCTTGACCATCGAGCGCAATCTTGCCCTCGATGCGGCAATCCTTGATGCCGTCGTTCATGCGGTTAAAGCAGCGCAGCAACGTGGACTTTCCGCAGCCCGAAGGCCCGATGAACGAGGTGATCTGCTTGTCGCGGATCTTGATATTCACGTCCTTGAGCGCATGATGGTCGCCATAGAACAGGTCGAGGCCCTCGACATCGATGCGCGTCGGCGAGGCGGCAAGATCCTCTGCCGTGGGGCGAGTCGCATCCCCAACCTCGCGCTCGCGCGCGGCCTCGGCCTGCGCTTTCATGAGTTCTTCAAGCTCCGTGGGCTCCACAGCCGCAGCAGCCGTCATACCGCATACCTCCACATCGATATCAATTCAGCAGTATCGATAGTAGGAATCGCGGCTCATATGCACGTGAGCGCATTGTCAAGTGTTTGTAAGGGCACACTGGCTATGCGGCGGGCAGCTCGATGGTGAATATCGTGTGTTCGGGCGTCGATTCACATGCAACGGTACCGCCGTGCGCGCATACGATCTCCTTGGCGATGGCAAGCCCCAGTCCAGCGCCGCCGCGATTGGTCGCACGCGCCGCATCCAGGCGATAGAACTTCTCAAAGATCACCTTGAGCTTTGCCTCAGGGATGGGATCGCCCTGATTGATAAAGCGCACGCGCACGCCACCGCCGTCCCGGCGTCTGGCCTCGATCGTGATGTTCGAGCCCTCATAGCTATAGGCAACGGCGTTTTTCATGATGTTGTTGAACACGCGAGCCATCTTGTCGCCATCCACGAGCACCGTCAGGTCCTCGCGAATATCAACTTGGGCTTCCTTATGCTGCTCGTTGAGGATGGGATAGAACTCGTCAGCCACCTGAGCCAGCAGCAACCCCAGATCAACATAGCCGCGCGTGAGCACGATATCGTGGAAGTCAAAGCGCGTGATATCGAAGAACTCTTCGATGAGTGCATCGAGCCGGTGCGCCTTGTCGAGAGCCACGCCTGTAAAGTGCGCACGTTGCTCAACCGGCAGCTCAGGAGCCTCTTGCAGCAGCGAAAGATAGCCCACCACACTGGCAAGCGGGGTGCGTAGGTCATGTGCCAAGTACGTGACCAAATCGTCCTTGCGATGCGACTCGTCACGCAGAGCTTGCTGCACCTTGCGCTCACGGTCACGCACGCGGTTAAGGGCGCCCTCGACCTCCAAGAAGTCGCCGTCAATGTTGTCCCAGGTGTCGGGGTGATCGATCAGGCGATCTTGAATACGAGCGGCCAGCACACAATCGGCATGCTGCTCGCCCTGTTCGTAGCCCTGGTAGTACAGGGCGCGGCCGCACAAGAACAGCACGCACGCGGCAAGCGCCAGCACAAAGCCAAGCATGTTGAATACAAAGCCGGCATCGAACAGCACCGGCCCTTCGATGCCGCCGAGCGCCATGGCGCCAATCGCCAACGTCATGGCCCACGCGGCGCCGCCAATCACCATGCAGCGGCGCACGATCTCAAATCGATCGATCAGCAAAAAGCCGACAAGCAGCACCGCCAAGATTCCAGCGATGTTATCAATGCCAATCAGCAGCAGGCTCAGCAAAAAGAGCAGCACCGTTGCAAGCGCGCGGTTGTCGACGACCGACCTCACGTATTCAAAGAGCCGATCGGGCTCCTCGAACGCTGGCCTATCGTCTTTTGTCATATCAAGATCCTCACAAGCGAAAAGCGTTATTCGATGATGTAGCCGACGCCCCAGACGTTTTTGATAAAGCGCGGCTTTTGTGCGTCATCGCCGATCTTTTCGCGCAGGTGGCGAATGTGTACCATCACCGTATTGTTGGAGCCGGGCATAAAGTCCTCGTTCCACACTGCGCGGAACAGGTCCTCCACGGCCACCACGCTGCCGCGATGCTCGACCAGATACAGCAAGATTGAATACTCGGTGGGTGTGAGGCGCACCGGTGAACCGTCCACCGTTATGGAACGAGCATCGCGGTTGATCTCCAAGCCGTCGAGCTGAATGGTCGGCGACTCGGCCGCCTGTGCACGGCTACCGTAGCTGGTGTAGCGGCGAAGCTGAGCGTGCACGCGCGCGATGAGCTCCAGCGGACGGAACGGCTTAACCACGTAATCGTCCGCGCCAAGCGAAAGGCCCTCGATCTTGTCTTGCTGGGCATCGCGCGCCGTCAGCATGATCACGGGATAGGTATGGCTGGAACGGATTGTACGCAGCAGCTCAAACCCATCGATATCGGGCAGCATGACATCCAGCAGCGCCAGATCGAACTCCTGCTCCAAGATTGCCTTGGCGGCATCGGCCCCGCTATAGGCAATCTGGACATCAAAGCCCTCTTTTGTAAGGTAGATACCAACCAAGTCGGCGATGGCCTTCTCGTCATCAACTACCAAAATGCGCTCGTTCATGCGTGCTCCTCTCGCGCTCCATTATGCCCGAGGGGGCGCCCGTCACACACAACAAGCGTGGGTGATTAAGTCGGCCTTAAGCACCCTTGCGCCCGTTCGGGCGCGGATGTGGGCCACGCACGCACGCGATGATCGCCGACGCCGGCAAACGATATACTCTAGTTCCAGAAGAGACCATCCCGTCGAAAGCGAAATCCGTGAAGTCCCTCACCTCTTTTGCAAAGCGCTCAGCCCAGCTTGCCGCCGGCTTTGTCTGCGCTATCGCCCTTGCTGCTGGCGCGCCCACCGTCGCCGGCGCCCAAGTGCTCACGACCGACAATGTTTGCGGCAAAACCGCCGATGCGCGCGGCATCACGGCCGAAAACCTGCCCGATATCGATGCGACCAATGCCCTCGTCATGGGCAAAGACGGCACCGTCTACTATGCCCGCGACGCCGACGAGCAGGTCAAGATCGCCTCAATCACCAAGGTCATGACCGCAATCTTGACCATCGAGAACTGCAAGATGGACGAGAAGGTCACGGTGAGCAGCGCCGCGGCAACCGTGGGCAATTCGACCGCCGGCCTGCTCGAAGGCGACGAGCTCACAGTGGAACAGGCCCTGCGCGGTCTGATGATTCCCTCGGGCAATGACGCCGCCATCGTGCTTGCCGAGCATGTGGGCAAAAAGATCGACCCCAAGACCAAAGATGCTGAGGCCACGTTTGTCAAGGCCATGAACGAGCGCGCTAAAGAGCTCGGCTGCACGGGAACTCTTTTTGAGAATCCGCACGGTCTGGACTTTGATGAGTGGGCCGGCGACATGCACTCGACCGCGCACGATGCGGCCCTGATGATGCAGGAAGCAATGAAGAGCGATGCGTTCCGCGAGATCGTGGCGAGCGATGATTCCTGGATTGAGGTTACAGGCGCCGATGGCTCCGACCACTCACATTCAATGGATACGCACAACGAGCTGCTGGGGCAGGACGGCAATATCGGCGGCAAGACCGGCACTACCGACGATGCCGGCTACTGCTTTACGGCAGCCTACGACCGCGATGGCGACGAGACCTATACCGTCGTTTTGAACTCCAGCACCAACGACCAGCGCTTTGCCGACACGGCCGCCCTTGCCAACTGGTACTACGGCCACAAGGTGACGGTTGCGATCGCCAACACGCAGGAAAAGACCGCCAACGGCAATCCGCTCATCGCGCGCATAAGCCAGACCGACTGGACGGACAAGACGATCGACGCCACACTCGCCGATCCCGCAGCTCAGGCGACCATCTTTTCGCTTGCCGGAGAAGTAACCGAAAAGGTTGCCTACGATGACCTTTCGGGCACGGTGCATGTGGGCGACAAAGTAGGTAGCCTCACGCTCAAACAAGACGGCATCAAGGTCGTTGTCACGGATTTGGTTGCCGATGAGGAAGGCTCGGGGCCGAATCCCATTGAATGGCTTCTTGTGAAGCTCGACCGCCTGAGTCGTCGCATCGAAAACCGTCCGCTTGCGGCAGAAAGCGAAACCGTAGCCAAGGCACCCGAGGTGTAGGATCGAAGAACAATACGCTCGCTGAAAGGAGACGTCCGAAAGGATGCCTCCTTTTTGAGGGTTCGAATCCCCAGCCGCCATTCTTGATAATAAAAAAGGGCCCCAAATGGGACCCTTCTACAAATTCATACTGGCGGAGAGCTGGGGATTCGAACCCCAGATGCCCTTTTGGGGCATACTCGCTTAGCAGGCGAGCACCTTCGGCCTCTCGGTCAGCTCTCCGTAACAGCCGTTCTATAGTAACAAAACAGCCGAAGTTGAGCAAGAGGGAATTTTCTAATTGCCTAGCGGCCTTTCCTCCTTGCAGTTTTCGCCCCTACCCCAGCGAGCGATTGAGGGAGCCGAGCTCATCGTTGCCCATGGTGCGCCACATTTGGAAGATGCAGACGCGCGCCAGGAAAAAGAAGCCGCTATCGACCAACTGCACGGCAGCATCCGCCAGCTGGTTGGCCACGGCGGACACGGGAGGCAATTCAAGCCCAGCCTTGCGGATGGTCTCGACGGCCTCCTCAAACGTCGGAGGCTCATTGACACCCATCTCATTCATAAGGCCCTGCATTTCCTCCAGTGCGTTGCTACCCGACTCCTCGCCGCGCGGTACCAGGCGGTAGCATGCCAGCGCGAGCTCGAGCTGGTCGCAGTTCCAATAGGCAAACGCCAAGCGATAGAACAGATAACCGATTGCGGAACGGTCGCTGGCAATGCGCAGGCCGTGGCGCGCCACCTCGATAATCTCGTCAAAGCGTTCCAGGCGCGCCAACACGTTGATGAGCGCAAAGTGCGATTGCATGGACGAGCGAGCCAGATCGTAAAGACGACGCACCTCGGGCAATGCCCGTTCAAAATCCTCCTGATCGGCGTAATAACTGCAGATCTCGTGCTGAGCAAAGTAGAGCGCGTCGGGAGCGCGCAGGATGCGCACCGAGCGATCTTCCTCCATTACCGGCAGCACCATACGCACCAGCTGGTTGTCGCAAAACTGCGTCTGAACCGGACCCGTTGCCAAAAGCTCGGCGACGGCGCACTTTGCCTCCAGCTCCTCAACAAGACGGGAGAAGCCCTCAAACGCACTTGCATGGTCAACTTTTACCTGCTCGCGCAACTCAACGACGCGCGCCACATACGGGTCATCGTCCTCCTCCATGACCTCTAGCTCATCAGCCGTATCGGCAAGCAGCAGGTCGCGCAACGCCGGCGGCAGCGAACGGTGGTCGTCACGCGGGCGAGCGTGAACCTCCGCAGGCTCAATCGCATCCGGTGCGTCCGACTCATATGCCTCAAGCATGCGCTTGCACGGCATATCGTCCATGTCCATGCTCTCAAGATCCTTGGCGACAGGCACGCAATTGGCCAGATAGGCCGCACGCCCAAAGGAATATGTTGCAATGACGCGCTCGCCCCGCTCGCCGTCGGGAGCCGCAATCTGAACATAGCAGCGCGAAATGCAGGCACCTGCGGCAAAACACGCCGCCGCAAGCGTAAGCGCCACGCGCGCGTCGTGCTCCGCGGCCCAAGTCGCGCGCATGTCCACGTCTAGCTCGCGCCAGACGTCATCCTGAGCGTCGTATTCACGTTGCGGCATGGCATCCACGACAGAGCGCCCAAACCGAACGAGCATAATCCCCTCGGCAACGTTTGCCCGATAGGTATAGTCGAGCCGTGTGACCACGTTGAGTGCCTCGACGATATGCGCGAAGCGGGTGCGCACGTCCCACTCACCGCCCGGCTGACAAGTCACCGTCCCCGGTTTGGCCCATGGGTTATCGCTCGAGGTCGTATCGAGCAGTCGAGGAACATCGTTGGTCGTCTTGGCAATATGCCACGCGTCAAAGAGCGCACAACCCTCAAAGCTCGGCGAGGACGCCGCGGGGACCAATCCAGCCCCAATGCGCTCAAGGATGCCGGAGAGGCGGTTGAGATGGCACTCGACGGCAAGCAGCATGTCAATCTCGTCCTGGTCCAGCAGACTACGATCAAAATTGAGATAGAAAAGCTTTGAGCGGTCGATGCGCGCTAGGCTCATTTCGGACTTGGCAGCAATGGTGCGCAGGCGGGGCAAGTCAATCTCGCTCATCAGGGCGGCGGCATAACGCTCGATACCGCTCGGATTCTCGGCATGGGCAACACGGTAAAGCAGCGTCTCGATAGCATCGGGGAGCGGCGCCGTGTCAAAGCCCAAAAACACCTCGACCGGCTCGGGCAACTTTACGAGTTTGATCTTGTCGACAGCGTTTTGCATGTCTGCATCGAGACCGTCGACGCCCGCCGTGTTCGCAATAGTGCTTTCGGAGTTGGCAAATATCACGTAGCGCAAGAACATCGAGGCCATAAACTCGCCGTAAGGAAGGGCGCGGGTCGAATTCCATGTCTCGAGGTCGGACTGCTCGCGCATGGGGCCTTCGGGAGAGCCGGCAGTTCGCGCACACGCGCGCATTGCTCCGTTGGCCTCCCTCACCATAATCTCGCCAATACTGGAATCGGACTCGTGAAGGACCAGCTCCATGTCGGGGTCCTCGGGCAACGGTGCTTCCCGAACAGGGCGGTCAACCTTATAAACCTTGCCCGACACGCTCACGTAGCCCAAGAGCGATATGTGGCTTTTGCCGACGAATTCGACGACGTAGCACGACTCTTTAGGATCCTCGCCAAAGACTTTCCAGACAACACCATACGAGCGCCCCGCAGGCTGCTCGGGCATCGATGGAAAACGCTTTTTGGGATCGAAAAACCTGAGCTTGTATGTCGGACGCTCTGCCACGAAATATCACCCTGATCGGTCGTCTAGAGAAGGAGCGGTCGCGGATGGGCCGCGACACCTACTCGGAATCTTACACGAGTCGATAAGAAATAGTCCGCTTCACGCTCGCGCCTCGACCGAGGTTCGAATCCATGCATGGTTGTCAAAAAGAAAAGCCCCCGTTTCCGGAGGCTTCAAGTTCAAATGGTGCGGCGTATAGGATTCCGCGCATCCGCTTCGCGGATCCGCACCGGC
>UQZC01000064.1 GCA_900545505.1 uncultured Collinsella sp. | reverse complement strand
CACGGTGCGCGGGACCCGCGGTACCCTGCACGTGGGCGATACGCTGGTCGCCGGCCTTACCTACGGCCGCGTCCGCGCCATGCTCGACCCCAAGGGCAACGCCGTCACCGAGGCCGGTCCCTCCGACGCCGTCGAGATCCTGGGCCTGCAGTCCGTGCCCAACGCCGGCGACGAGTTCCGCGTTTTCGAGGACGAGCGCGAGGCTCGCGCTCTGGCCGATGAGCGTTCGCTCAAGGCCCGTATCGAGGAGCAGAGCCGCGTGAAGCACGTCACGCTCGAGAATCTCTTCGAGACCATCGCCGACGCCGAGGTCAAGGAGCTCAACCTGATCATCAAGGCCGACGTCCAGGGTTCCATCGAGGCCCTTCAGGACTCGCTCGACAAGATGGACCAGTCCGAGGTGCGCATCAACACGATCCACTCCGCGGTCGGTGCCATCAACGAGACCGACGTCGTCCTGGCAGACGCCTCCAATGCCATCATCATCGGCTTTGGCGTGCGTCCCGACGGCAAGGCCCGCTCAGCTGCCGAGCGCGAGGGCGTCGAGATCCGTTGCTACGACGTCATCTACAAGTGCCTCGAGGAGCTCGACGCTGCCCGTATCGGCATGCTCAAGCCCACCGAGGTCGAGGTCTCCACGGGTACCGCGACCGTCCTGGACACCTTCAAGGTGCCCAAAGTCGGCATCGCCGCCGGTGTCCGCGTCGAAGAGGGCGAGATCGCCGCGACCGATTCCGTGCGCCTGGTGCGCGACGGCATCGTGGTCTTCAACGGCAAGATCGCCTCGATGCGCCACTACAAGGACGAGGCCAAGAGCCTCAAGAGCGGTTCCGAGGGCGGCATTGGCCTGGAGAACTTCCAGGACATCAAGCCCGGCGACCAGATCGAGGGTTACCGCATCGACCAGGTTGCCCGTACCGAGTAGGGGGTAGCGCTATGAAGCAAACGCAGGCAACCCGCCGTCTGGGCGAGCAGCTTCGCGAGAAGCTCGGTTATATCCTGCTCTTTGAGGTTTCCGATCCGCGTCTCGACCTGGTTACTTTGACTGCGGTCGAGGTCGCGGTGGACCGTTCGTTCGCGCGCGTGTACGTGTCGTGCGATGCGAGCCGCTACGACGAGGTCATGGAGGCGCTCGCAAGCGCTAAGGGCCGTATTCGCAGCCTGTTGGCTCGCTCGCTCGATTGGCGTGTTACGCCCGAGCTCGATTTTCGCATCGATCGCTCGACCGATGAGGCCGAGCGCATCACGCGTGCGTTGGAAAACGTTCCCGCCACGCTTGCGATCGAAAAGGACGAGGACGGCTATCCGATAGCGGATGCCGCCCAGGAGGCAGCTTTAGATGACTAATTCCGCCGACCTCGCCTCGTGCGAGTCTGCAGATATTCAGCGACGCATCCTCGAGCTCATCGAGGGTGCGTCCTCCATTGCGATTTCGGGACATACTTCTCCCGATGGCGATGCCTTGGGCTCCGTATTGGGTCTGGGCCTTTCGCTCATGAAGTTTTTCCCCAACAAGGACATTGCCCTGCTGCTGGCAGACGATGACCCAGTTCCGCGCATCTACCGCTTTATGGAGGGCGCCGATCGTCTGGTGCCGGCATCTACGTACACCGGTAATCCGGACCTGTTCATTTCGGTGGACGTACCGGTCGTCGAGCGTCTCAATAATTCCGCCGAGGTGCTTCGTCGCTCCAAGCATGTGGTGTGCTTCGATCACCATCCGGCGCGCGAGGAGTTTGCCGAGCTCAGCCTGAGGCGCGTTGAAGCTGCAGCCTGCGCCATGATCATTGACCGTTTCTTGGACAATTGCGGCATTGTCGCCCGTGATGACGTCGCGACTTGCTTGCTGTGCGGCTTGGTGACCGACACCGGTCGTTTCCAGTACCAGAACGCCGATGCTGCTGCGTTCCATGCCGCCTCGCGCCTGGTCGCGCACGGTGCCGATCCGGCGCGTGTTGCGCTCGAGGTCTACCAGAGCATGCGCGTGGAGTTCTTGCATCTCAAGTCCATCGTTATGGGCCGCATCAAAACAGTGGCGCACGGTCGCGTGGCATATAGTTATGCGTACCAGAGCGACCTCGAGGCTTGCGGCGTCACTTCGGATGAGTGCGACGGCCTGGTCGATGTGGTGCGTTCGGTTATGGGCGTGGAGGTCTGCCTGTTTCTGAAGGGCATTGAGTGCGATACCAAGGTACGCGGCAACCTGCGCTCCAAGGGTGACCTCGATGTGTCCGAGATCGCTGCCAACTTTGGCGGTGGCGGGCATCATGCCGCCGCCGGCTTTTCCAACAACGGAACGATTCGCGAGACGCTCGCCGTGGCACTTCCCATGCTGGCCGAGCTGGTAGGGGAGGATCCCGCTTCGGTGACCGTCGAGCTCTAACATTTTGGATGGTACATGGCTCGTCGTACGCCTTCTCAACTGAATATGCTGCTCGCCGTCGATAAGCCGGTGGGCTGCACGTCCCACGATGTGGTCTCGCAATGCCGACGCGCCCTCCATGAGCGGCGCGTCGGCCATGCCGGCACGCTCGACCCCATGGCATCCGGCGTCATGGTGGTGGGCGTGGGCCAGGCTACTCGTCTGCTGGGCATGCTAACCCTCGATACCAAAAGCTATGTCGCCGACATCTCGTTTGGTGCCGAGACCAATACCGATGATGCGGAGGGCGAGGCGGTTCGCACAGTGGCTGTTGCCAACGAGCTCCGCGATCCTGCCTATGCCCGTGAGCACTTGGCCGCTATGCTGGGCCCGCAGATGCAGGTGCCGCCGGCGTTTTCGGCTATCTCGGTCAATGGCGTTCGCGCCTACAAGTCTGCTCGCGAGGGCAATGCGGTGGACCTACCTTCGCGCCCCGTCGAGGTCTATGCCGCCGACCTGATTGCCGTGGGCGGCGAGGGTGATACATGCGTGTGGACCGTGGCGTTCTCGGTGAGCAAGGGCACCTATATCCGTGCGCTCGCTCGCGACCTGGGCCGTGCTTGTGATAGCGCCGCGCATATTTCCGCGCTTCGTCGCACCGCATCCGGTGCTGTTTCCATTGGCGCTTGTCATGCGGTGGAGGAGCTTTCTCCCGAGTCCGCGGCTAGCTTTGCCCTGAATCCCATTGCAGCCCTGGGCGCCACGCGTGTTGACTTGCCGGGCAATCTTGCCGACGACCTGCTCTGCGGCCGACGCATTCCCGTTGAGCGTGCGCTTGCCGATTTCGATGCCTCGAAGGCGCCGTTTGCGTTGGTGCTCGATGGGGGACTCAAGGCGCTCGCTCGCATTGAGAGTGGCCGCTTTGTTATGGAGCACGTGTTTCCGCAAGCAATCGGCGGTGTTCGATGATGCTTTCCGCTCGCGAGCTCGCGCGTATTTTTTTCGCGGGCGAGTCGGACGAGGCTCGCATCATTACTGCCGATACGTTTGATGAGTGCGAGCACTTGGGTGCCGCATCGATTGCCATCGGCGTGTTCGATGGCGTTCACCGTGGACACCAGGAACTTATCGAAGCGCTTGTCCGTGATGCCCGTGCCCATGGCTGCAAGGCGGTCGTAGTTACCTTCGATCCCGACCCGGACGTCGTGGTGAGCCCTTCGCCCGCCCAAAAATTGATGACGACGGCCGACCGTCTGCATGCCCTGGCTCAAACCGGGGTCGATGCGGTGGTGGCCGTTCCCTTTACGCCTGAGGTTGCGGCGCTTGACCATGTTGATTTTCTCTCGCTGGTGTCGCGTCTGGTCGACATTCGATCGATTCGCGTTGGCAGTGACTTTAGGCTGGGTCGTGGCGGTGCTTCTGGTGTTGCCGAGATGCGCGCCTGGGGTTCCGAGCACGGCGTTGACGTGTATGGTCACGACCTGCTTTGCGAGGGCGGTGAGGCCATTTGCGCCACGCGCATTCGTCATGAGCTGGGACAGGGCCATGTGGAGCTTGCTGCTGAGTTACTCGGCCGACCGTATATGGTGCGTGGCGGTGTTATTCGCGGCCGTCACGAGGGTTCTGGCATGGGCTTTCCCACGGCAAACCTACAAGTTCCCGGTGGTATTCAGGTGCCTGCCGATGGCGTCTATGAGGGTCTGGTGCTGGTCGACGGTACCGTATGGCCCGCTGCCGTAAACGTCGGCCTGCCGCCGACCTATGCCGACGATGCCGCCTCGGCGCATCTCGAGGCCAACCTGATCGGCTATACGGGCGACCTGTATGGCGCTTCCGTGTCGCTGGCGTTTACGCGCTGGCTGCGTCCGTCTCGCGTGTTCGATTCCCTGGACGAGTTAATCGCGACCGTCGAGGGTAATATCGACGATATCCGTCATAACTTGGGTGAGCAGGGGGTGAGTGTCCGTGATTAGCGATGAGGAAAAAGATCAGGTACGCGCGGCGTCGGACCTGGTTGCCATCGTGCAGGAAACGGTTGAGCTCAAGCCTCGCGGCCATGAGTTTTGGGGCTGCTGCCCGTTTCATGGCGAAAAGACCCCATCGTTTCACATTATCCCTGCTACGCAGGTGTGGCACTGCTTTGGCTGCGGTGAGGGCGGCGACGTCTTTACCTACATCATGAAGCGCGAGAACCTGAGTTTTCCTGAGTCGATCCGCTATTTGGCTGATCGTGCGGGCATTGAACTCCACGATACCGGTACGCAGCGCGATCGCGGCACCAAGCGCGCCCGCATCTATGACCTGTGCGCCGAGACGGCTCAGTTCTACCACACCATGCTTATGCGCGGTAAGGACAGCCGTCCGCGCGAGTACTTTGCCAGTCGCGGTATGGGTGGCGATGTCTGTCGCCGCTATTGCCTGGGTTTTGCGCCGGGTCGCAACATGCTGGTTTCTCACCTGTCTCAGGCGGGCTTTACCCCGCAGGAGATGATTGACGCCAATGTGGCCGTGAGCCGCGGGCGCGGACAGCTCGCGGACCGCTTTTATGACCGTGTGATGTTTCCCATCTTTGATGAGCAGGGTCACAATATCGCCTTTGGCGGGCGCATCATGGGCGATGGTCAGCCCAAGTACCTCAACACGGCCGAGACGAGTGTGTTTCATAAAAAACGAAACCTCTATGGCTTTAACTGGGCCAAGGAGTTTATCGTCGCGCAGGATACCGCCATCGTGGTGGAGGGCTATACCGACTGCATCGCCTGCTGGGAGGCAGGGATCAAAAACGTCGTCGCCACGCTGGGCACGGCGCTCACGGAGCATCACGTAAAGACGCTCACCCGCTTTGCCAAGCGCATTGTATATATGTTCGATGGCGACGCCGCCGGCCAAAAGGCCGCTCGCCGCGCGATTCAGTTTATCGAGCAGGATTCGATGGACCTGCGCTGCGTAGTGCTGCCCGACGGCAACGACCCCATGGAGTTCATCACGGCGCATGGCGGTGAGGCACTTCAGGCGCGCATCGATGCCGCCGAGCCTCTCATGGACTTTGTGTACCGTTCGCTACAGGAGTCGAGCGACATTACCACACCGGGCGGTCGCGCTAAAGCGCTCGAGGATGCGCTGACGCTCATCTATCCGCTGCGCGACAGCTATATGATCGACACGTACTTTATCCAGATTGCCGACCTGTTGGGTTTGGACCTGGAGACCGTGCGCGCGAGTTCGGGCCGCGTGTTTCGCGATGTCGCCAAGCGTGAGGATGCCGAGCGCCGGCGTGAGCAGAACTACGAGCGTCAACGCGCGCAAGCTGAGCGCGCGGGCAGCGCGGGCGGTCGGGCGTCTGGTTCGCAGGGGACGTCTCGCGGTGCCTGGGCCGCGGGTGCGACGCCACCGGTGTCCGCACCGGTCGAGGAGGACCCGTACGACTACGTTCCGCTTGATGCCTATGGTGCCGCGCCGGTGGAGGTCGACGAGGATTTGCCGCCAATCGATGTGCCAGCGGGGATGGAAAGCGCTGCGCCCGTTGCCGATAGTTCAAGCGCGGCGGCAGCTCCGTCGATGCCGATCGTTTTGACCGATTTGGAGCGGAAATCCCTGGCGGGGGAGCGCGAACTGCTGACGATGCTCACGAGCTACCCCGATCTGTTCCGCACGTATGCCGATCGCATTTGCTCTATCGAGTGGGTCGACCCGCGTCACGAGTCCATTGCGTGGGCCGTGCTGGCAACGCCGCCGGGAACCGATCCTGCGGCATGCATGGATGCGGCGCGCGCGGTGTGTCCCGAGGCGGCGTCGCTTGTCAGCGCTGGGCGCATCTCGGCGACGAGTAAGCACCCGACCGAGACGAACATCGTCTTTATGCTCGATACGCTCGAGCTCTACACCATCAAACGTCGCATGCGAGCCGCACAGGCCAAGTTGCGTCAGGACCGTTCACTCGACGATGAGGCCCGTCGCGTGCTGACGATTCAGGCGGTGCAAGATTCCCAGCACCAGCGCGAGCTCCAAAAGTCGATCGGTGGCGTGGCCGACCCGTTCCGTTTGATCGGTTTGGAGACCGCGAGTGCCGATCAGGTCTAGATGTTGTGGTCAACCAGCGTATTCTCGCCTATATCCTGTCTTTATTTTGGGTATAGACGTTCATGTGTGTGCTAAAGTATTGAGTCCTGTGGACTACGAAGGGAGAATCTGTGCCAAAAAAGACTGAGAGCACGGGTACTGGGCTGGAATCCTACGTTGCAAAGCTCATGGGTAACGGCTCAAACAGGACTTCGGTAACCGAGGACGAGATTCAGGTCGCCCTGAAGGATATCGATGTTTCTGATGAGCAGCTCAACGCGGTATATTCCGCGCTGCGCAACAGCGGCATCCAGATTATCTCCGCGAGCGGAAACGACGACGCCCCGATGGACGTCGACGATGACGATAACGATACCGACGATTTCGACGATGACGAGCACGATTCCGGCTCGCTTGACGATCACGAGCTTAAGATGGCCCGCCAGGCCGATGCCGAGATGGGCTCTTCCAAGAGCAAGAAGAAGCGCACCGTGCGCACGTCTCGTTCGCGCTCGCGCGTGCGCGGCATCGATGCCTCCACGGTGATGCTGACCGGCGACCCGGTTCGTATGTACCTCAAGGAGATCGGTAAGGTCGACCTGCTGACCGCATCTGAAGAGGTCGATCTGGCCATGAAGATCGAGGCCGGTCTCGAGGCTACCGAGAAGCTCGAGGCTGCCGATGCGGGCGAGATTGAACTCACGCGCGCCGAGATGCGTCGTCTTACGCGTATTGAGAACGTTGGTCTTGAGGCCAAGCAGGCGCTCATCAGCGCTAACCTGCGTCTGGTCGTCTCCATCGCCAAGCGCTATGTCGGTCGTGGCATGCTGTTCCTGGACCTGATCCAGGAGGGCAACCTCGGTCTGATCCGCGCCGTCGAGAAGTTCGACTACCAGAAGGGCTTCAAGTTCTCCACGTACGCCACGTGGTGGATCCGTCAGGCCATTACGCGCGCTATTGCCGACCAGGCCCGTACTATCCGTATTCCCGTGCACATGGTCGAGACCATCAACAAGCTCGTCCGCGTGCAGCGCCAGCTCCTCCAGGACTTGGGTCGCGACCCGACCCCCGAGGAGATCGGTGCCGAGATGGACATGAGCGCCGACCGCGTCCGCGAGATCCAGAAGATCTCGCAGGAGCCCGTGTCGCTCGAGACCCCTATCGGCGAGGAAGAGGATTCCCAGCTGGGCGACTTCATCGAGGACTCCCAGGCTATCGTTCCGCCCGATGCCGCCAGCTTCTCCATGCTGCAGGAGCAGCTCACCCAGGTGCT
Organism: uncultured Collinsella sp.; assembly: GCA_900545505.1. GTDB lineage: Bacteria > Actinomycetota > Coriobacteriia > Coriobacteriales > Coriobacteriaceae > Collinsella. The sequence goes on along the minus strand of UQZC01000064.1, from coordinate 330 downwards.
CGACTCGCTTGCCGATCGTGAGCGCAAGGTTATCGAGCTGCGCTTTGGCCTTGTCGACGGACATCCTCGCACGCTCGAGGAAGTCGGCCGCGAGTTTGGCGTCACGCGTGAGCGCATCCGCCAGATTGAGTCCAAGACCCTGGCCAAGCTCCGTCATCCCAGCCGCAGCAGCAAGCTCAAAGACTATATCGAAAGCTAGTCAAGCAAGAAGCGACCTCAAGTACATCCGCTTGAGGGCGCTTTCATGTAGTCATTGGGGACGTTCTCGAATGACTAGGGTTGATTTCCGATCTCAGCCGAACACATTGAGCAAATAGGCCGTTCCCGCAG
>UQZC01000063.1 GCA_900545505.1 uncultured Collinsella sp. | reverse complement strand
TTAGCCACCAGGGGCCACCCCCGAGGTGCTCTTTTGGCGCCAGCCCTTCTCGACCCGTACGCATTTGCTTAAAGCAACAACTTTCCCGATCGATGTAATCACCGAATCAAAACGTGTACACCAGCCACCAAAGATGCCGAAAAATGTCGCTTTTGGAGGCTGATGTACACAAATGCAGAATCCAGCGCAGCCCAGAGGCGCCCTCCACATGTCTGGACTCTCTATGGCTGCGCTGGATAGACATCGCCGGAACGGGTATAGTATCGAAAGTTTTGTCGTTAACCAGCGGGGGAGTCCTGTGGGCATCAAAAAGAAGATCAAAAAGGAGCTTATCGGCACTTCCGATTACCCGTCGAATAAGATCTTTACGATCTCCAATTTCATCACCTTTACGCGCCTGATCCTCACCCTGGTATTTCTGTACCTGTTTGTGACGGATAACAACCGCGTCATCGCCATCGTTATCTACGCCGTTGCCGCCTCCACCGACTGGATGGACGGTCAGATCGCCCGCATGACTAAGACGGTCTCGTGGCTCGGCAAGGTCATGGATCCCATTTGTGACCGTGCGCTGCTGTTCACCGGCGTGCTGGGACTGGTGGTTCGCGGAGAGCTGCCCATCTGGGTCTGCGTGCTCATTATTGGCCGCGACATCTATCTGGGCATCGGCACGCTTATCGTGCGCCATTATCACCGTCGCCCCATCGATGTCGTCTTCCCCGGAAAGATTGCCACAGCGCTGCTCATGACCGGCTTCTCGCTCATGCTACTCGGGTTCCCCGTTATTGACGGCCTGCATCTTTTGCCTTCAGCCCTTACGGCCTTCCCAGGCCTCAACGGAAGCTCGGTGCCCCTCGGCATCTTCTTTGTGTACGGCGGCGTGATCTTCTCCATGCTCACGGCTGTCATCTACTCCATTAAGGGCGGAGCGGCCATTAAACAGGCTCTCATGCATCCCGAAGACGAGGACATCGACTTTCTGAACCCTGAAATCGAAGACTGATTCGTTGGGGTATGATTACGTACGGTTCATTATTTGCGGCACGTCCGCGATAAGTTAGGGGTTGTCATGGACAACATGGTTAACAATATGCCTCAGAATGATAAGACTGCTGACGCTACCTGCGTATTCCGCGTGCCTTCAGGCGACGTCACCGTTCCCGACCTCATGGCCAACGTGCGCATCACCGCCCCCGTTCTGTCCATCGTCAAGGGTCCGCAGACTGGTGCCGCTTTTGAGCTCGAGGACGACGTGACCACCATCGGCCGCGATCCTGCAAACGGCATCTTCCTCAATGACATGACCGTTTCGCGCAGCCACGCGCGCATTATTCGCGAGGGCCTCGGCGCTCGCATCGAGGACTTGGGCTCGCTCAATGGCACCTGGGTCGACGGTGCCATCGTCAATGCAGCCCCGCTGCACGACGGTTCTTCCGTCCAGATCGGTACGTTTACGCTCATCTACCACGAGAGCACGCCGGAGCGCATCGAAACCGGTGAGTAGGGCATGGCCGAACGCAACTATCTGAGTATCGGCCAAGTCGTCAACCTACTTCGAGGCGCATACCCCGATCTTTCGAACTCAAAAATAAGATTTCTAGAGGATGAGGGGCTCATTACCCCTCATCGTACGCCTAAGGGATACCGTCAGTACTCCAAGGAGGACGTTGATCGCCTGGAGGTCATTCTGCACCTGCAGAAGACCCGCTATATGCCACTCAACGTGATTAAGCAGCGCTTGGAAAACGCCACGGACCTGTCAACGCTCGCTTACGAGGTGGGCTTGCTGTCCGATGTTCCGCTCAAGACGGAGCCCAAGGAGACTAAGCAAAAGCTGCATCCTATCGAGACCATTCCCGATATGCTGGGCGTCGAGATTTCGTTTATCCGCTCGCTCGCCGAGAACGACCTCATTCGCATCATCAAGAGTCCGCAAAATCGTGAGCTCGTCGATGGTCGCGATTTCCCGATCATCCGCTACTGCTCCGAGCTGTCACGCTTCCATATCGAGCCGCGCAACCTGCGTCAGTACGTGTCTTCCGCCAACCGCGAGTCCTCGATGTTTGAGCAGGTGCTCGTGAGCATGCTCGGCATGGACACCTCCGATGACGAGCGCGACGCCAAGCTCGAGCGTGCGTTTAAGAAGCTTCACGACCTGACGGAGGGCGTGCACACCGCGCTGCTCAAGAACCGCGTTTTTGAGTCGCTCAACGCCGTGGTCGAGGACGCCGACATCGATGCACTCGATGAGGAAATCACTCGCTCCGAGTCAACCAAGGCCAAAAACGAAGAGATAGGCGCGCCGGCTTCGCACGAGGATTCCCTCGTAAAGCCGCTCAAGGTCGTCACCCCTTCGCAATCCGGCACCGCCACCGCGGGCAAATAACAGCTGCCGCTTATCCGGCAACCCATTGAAAGGTCATGCAATGTACGACTTCGAATCTCAAATCGTCGACATCCCCGACTATCCCGAGCCCGGAGTCATCTTTAAAGACATCACGCCGCTCTTTGGCAATCCCGAGGCGCTCAAAGCCATGACCGATGCCCTCGCCGAGCACTTTGCCGGCATGGGAATCACCAAGGTCGTGGGTCCCGAGGCTCGCGGCTTTATGGTTGGCGTACCGGTGGCTGTAGCCCTTGGCGCCGGCTTTGTTCCCGCACGTAAACCTGGCAAGCTACCGCGCGAGACCGTAAGTCAGAGCTACGAGCTCGAGTACGGCACCGATTCAATTGAGATCCATGCCGACGCTATCAGCTCTAAAGATACCGTGTTGATTCTGGACGACTTGGTCGCGACGGGCGGAACCGTCGAGGCAACAGGTAAACTGGTGCGAGATATGGGCGCAAAGCTTGTAGGTTACGGTTGTATCCTTGAGCTTGCGTTTCTCAACCCGCGCGAGAAGCTCACACCGTCTAATGACGATGTGGAGCTCTTTAGCCTGGTGACGGTGGACTAGCCGTTACCCTTAGTTACTGGAAAGGAAGCTACATGCGCACAGCAAACACGCACAAAAACATGGCACGCTGCGCTGCTACGGCAACCCTCGCTTGTGTTTTGGGCTTGGGCCTCGCGGCTCCTGCCTACGCCGATACCGCATCCGACCTTGCCGCTGCTCGTACGAAGCTCGAGCAGATCGGTACCCAAACTCAGCAGATTTACGATGAGCTCGCCACGCAGACGCAGGCGCTCGATCAGACTGCTGGCGAGATCACGCAAAAGCAGCAGGAGATCGCCGATGGTCAGGCCAAGCTCTCGACCTATGTCGCCGGCGAGTACAAAACCGGCGGTCTGAGCCTGCTTCAGGTTCTGACGGGCGTCGATGACCTGAGCGATATGCTCAACCGTCTGTTCTACTACGGCAAAGTTTCCGATAAGCAGGCTCAGACCATTCAAGAGGTCAAGGAGCTCAAACAGCAGCTCACCGATAAGCAGGCCGAGCAGGAAAAGAACGTCGCCACCACGCAAAAGAAGGTCGACGAGCTTAACGCCCAGCAGGCTGAAGCACAGAACGTCGTAAACTCTCTGGATTCACAGCTGCAGGCTGAGCTTGCCGCTGAGGCCGAGGCCAACGCCGCGCTGCAGGCCGGCATCAACGCCAGTACCGCCGAGAAGGCCACGGTGAGCAACGAGACTGCCGGTGCGACCGAGAACACCAACAACGGTGGCCAGACCAGCAATAACAACAACCAGGGCGGCAACACTCCGGCTCCTACGCCGGCACCTGCTCCGACACCGCAGCCCTCCACGCCTGCCCCGGCTCCGACGCCTTCTGCTCCGAGCCAGTCCGTCGATGGCGGTTCTGTTGTCTCGCGTGCATACAGCAAGCTTGGTTGCGCCTATTCCTGGGGCGGAATTGGCCCGAACAGTTTCGACTGCTCTGGTTTTGTTAGCTATTGCCTCACTGGTCGCTATTGCCGCCTGGGCACCACGGGCACCTTTATGGGCTGGACGCGTGTGTCCGATCCGCAGCCCGGTGACGTTGTGGTCAACTCGTACCACACCGGCATTTACATCGGTGGTGGTCAGATGATTCATGCTTCCGACTACAACACGGGTGTTATCATCAGCTCCGTTGCCGCCGGCATGAACAACAACTACATTTTCGTGCGCTACTAAGTATTCAGATAAAGCAAACGGATATGGACCTCGTGGCTTTGAGTCATGGGGTCCATTCTTTTGCCTTTAGTGCAGTCCGCTATCTAGTTTTGAATACTAGATAGCGGCCCAATCGGTCTGCAAGATGGCTATAATTGAATGGGAACGATTAGAAAGGACCCTCTATGAGCTGGGCACTTATCTCCGATTCAAGCTGCAACCTCCGCGATTGGCAACCGATCGCACCCCATACCACCTTTGCATTTGCTCCCCTCAAAATTCGAGTGGGGGAGCGTGAATTCGTCGATGACCTTTCGCTCGATGTTCATGAGCTCAACTGCGCTGTTCAGGCGGAGACGAATGCCTCTTCGAGCGCTTGTCCCAGCGTGGGGGAGTGGGCCGAGCTCTTCAAATTGGCAGACAAGACCATCTGCATGCCGATCTCTGAGGGCGTGTCGGGCAGCTACAACGCGGCAGCCACGGCTCGCGATATGGTTCTTGCCGAGGAGCCCGACCGACAGATTCATCTAGTCAATTCACGCGCAGCTGGCGGCAAAATGGACCTCATTTTCTTGCTGTTCGACCGCTATCTTGCAAGCAATCCGAATGTCTCATTCGAGGATGCTTGCGCATACTTCGATAGCCTTGAACAGAACAGCAAAATCCTCTTCAGTTTGTGCAATTACGAAAACCTCGCCAAAGCCGGACGTATCCCTAAGGCAGCCGGCGTCATTGCCAACAAGCTCAATATCCGCATTTTGGGCACGGCGAGTGAGGCCGGTAAAATCGAACTCGTCGGGCACACGCGTGGCGAAAAGAAGATGCTCAACAAGATCATCGACACTATGGAAGCCGAGGGCTTTACGGGCGGTGAGGTCATCATCGATCACGTTGAGAACGAAGCTGGAGCCCAGGCGCTTACTGATCGCATAGTCGAACATTGGCCCTGCTCCAAGACCATCATCATGCCCTGCAACGGCCTGGATTCCTATTACGCCGAGATGCACGGCCTGATCATCGGCTACGGCATGGGCGTAGCTTCGGGCAAATAAAGTCCAACCAAGCAAAAAAACGGGCGGGACAAAGCGACAGATGGCTCTTTGTCCCGCCCGTTTTATACGTCGGCTAGCTATTAAACCCGTTGAACTTGAGATAGCTCATCAAGTAAGCCTTCGAAACAAAGGATGAAACCGCGTTGCGCACAAGCAGCGACTCACGCGTTACCTGATGCGCCGTATCGGGAACCGGCGTCTGCTCGACAGAAAACGCCGAACGAATCGATGCCTCGAGCTGATCGACCACATAGTCGAAGGCCGTCGGGGCATCGTAGCTCAAACGCTGAATGTTAAAGAGCGCCTGCACCGCGGCAATAGGTAGCACCCGCTTAAAGATGCAGATAGCGATCAGGCGGGCAATCTGCTCGCGACCATACTGCTTTTTGACCGGAGCAGGCACCAGGCCGACCTTCACGTAGTTATTGATCATCGATGGCGTAATGACAGGCTGCTCAACGCAAATAGACAGCGGCTCCATCCACAGCGCAACATACTCAATGACCTGGTCGCGGTAGAGCGTCACATTGGGCAACTGGTCATAGCGCGGCAGACTCAACGTATTGAGTTTGCGCACGATATCGGACTGAATAAATGCATCGGGCAGCACAGTGGGCTGAATATCCTCAGGCTTAATGCTGACCGACGAATCGGACATCGGGATAACGCGTTTGGCGTGGTTCATAAGGATCCTCCGTTCATTAGCTATATTGTATTCTAGGTTATCTAGTTTTGCATACTATATAGCAGGCAAGAAAATTGGTGGGACAACGCACTGATGCATCATCCCACCATTTAGTTAATTGATAACAACCTTACATAAGATATATTATCGTACTTATCCGCGGAGAAACGCGTATGCGCTCGTTGCTGCTATGGCTCCGTCAGAAACGGCGGTCACAACCTGACGTAAGCGCTTGGAACGGATATCGCCAGCAGCAAATAGACCTGGCGTGCGGGTCGCCATGGATTCATCAGTCAAAATGCCGCCATCAGGCGCCAGATCGACAAGATGCTCAACAAGCTCGGTATGGGGTTGCGTCCCGGTAAAGACAAAGATGCCAAACGAGCCAGGCTCAAAGGTCTCGGCATGCGTCTTACCGCTTGCATTGTCCTTGAACGAAATTGTCGTGGGCATCGCTTCACCAGAAAGCTCAACAATACTAGTTTGGTACCTAACTGTAATATTGTCCTTTTCGAGTACTTTCTGAACAACACCATCAGGTGCACGGAACTGATCGCGACGCAAGACGATGGTCACGCTGCTGGCGATTTCTGACAAGAACAGGGCTTCCTCACAGGCAGCATTGCCGCCGCCAATGACAAAAACCTGCTTGCCACGGAAGAACATGCCGTCACACGTCGCGCAATACGAAACGCCACGACCGCGATACGTATCCTCGCCAGCGAAACCAGCAGATCGCGGCGTGGCACCCATGCAAGCGATAACGCTCGAGGCCAGCGTATCGCCCATATCGTGATGCACCGTAAACAGCGCTGCATCGGCATCGTAATCGATGCCCGTAACCATGCTCCATGCGACCTGTGCTCCCAGGCCCTCTGCATGCTGCTGAAAACGCTCGCCGAGTTCGGCGCCGCTCAAGAGCGGAATGCCCGGATAGTTCTCGACTTCATTGGTCGTGGCGATCTGTCCACCCGACATGCCCTGCTCAATCACGGTCGTCGTCAGGTTGGCACGCGCAGCGTAAATGGCGGCAGCATAGCCCGCGGGGCCTCCACCGATAATCGCAACATCAATCGGCTGATCGGTAGTCATGGAATATCCTCTCGTCGATACATTGACGTTCTTTGCGCTCATACCCAAATTTACGTGAACATGACACTCATGCACTACAATGATAAATCGCGTAACAAAGCTGAAGGGGAGTTATCGATGGATCAAACGCAGACGGGCAATAGCGCTCCCCTGCCCATGCAAGCCACTCCCCAACCGGAGCAAATGACCGTTTTACCTGCACAAAACCCCCGGGTAACCATTGTGCACGCATCGGTTGGATCGGGCCACAAAGCCGCCGCCAACGCGATTGCACAAGCATTTGACCTTATCCGCGGCACCAAGGGAATCCCTGAGGATATTGAAATTGAAGTGCTCGATATCCTTGATTTTGGACGTATTAAATTCGACGGCAATAAGACCGCGGCTTCTTTTACGGGAGCCACACGCCCCATTTACGACCTGACCTGGCGATATACGCTTACAGGACATCTGCTCTGGGGCGGCGGCACAGCATGGTCACGAATTATGTTCCCCGCCTTCAACGAATACGTCCGGACCCGCAGGCCCATAGCCGTGGTCGCAACACACATTACGGCGGCCAACGTCGCTGTGGGCGCCCGCGTCATCACGGGTATCGATTACCCGGTCATCTGCGTGCCGACCGATTACGAAGTCGAAGGCTTTTGGCCCCACAAGGACACCGATCTATTCTGTGTAGCCAACGAGTTTATGGCCGAAACGCTGCGCCCGCGCAAGGTTCCCGAGTCAAAGATCCGCATAACGGGCATCCCCATCCGAGCCGGTTTCGATTCAGATTACAAACGCGAAGATGAGCTCAGCAAGTTCAATCTCCCCATAGACAAAACCGTCGTATTGGTGATGGCCGGTGCAAGTTTACCCCAACCGTACGTCCGCTTTCGCGCGGAGATGGACCGCACCCTCCCCTTCCTGCGCAGTTTCGAGGACATGCACTTTATCTTTTTGCCGGGCAAAGACACCGAATATGCCACCCGTCTCAAGACGCTCTTCGACGCCATGAAGCTCGACAACGTCACGGTACTGGACTACGTGGACGACATGGCGGCCCTCATGCACGGCTGCGACCTGGCAATCCTCAAATCAGGCGGACTCACGGTCACCGAGTGCCTGTGCGCTCATCTGCCGATGATCCTGCTGGGCAAATCATACGGTCAGGAAAAGGCCAACACCACGATGCTTA
>UQZC01000062.1 GCA_900545505.1 uncultured Collinsella sp. | reverse complement strand
CAGCAGCCTCAGCCCGGCGTTGCTGCCGCCACCAGCGGGGAGCCGCCGGTCAACGAGATTGACGGCCGAGCCCACAACGAGTGGTTTGTGGCTGAGCTCTCGAGCTATCAGATTGCTACGACAACCGAGCTCCACCCCCGCGTGGCGGTGCTGCTCAACATCACTCCCGACCACTTGGGCTGGCATAAGAGTCATAAGAACTATGCGCTTGCCAAGATCAAACTGTTTGACAATATGGTCGATGACGATCTGGTGGTTGTCGACGTCGAAGACGCCGGCATTCACGAGTTCGATGAGTACATCTACACGCCGGGTCGTCGCATCTGCAAGGTTGCCTTTGACGAGCCTGAGGGCGAGGATGCCGCCTTTGTGCGCGATGGCAAGATGATCGTGCGTCTGAAGGGTGTCGAGACCCCGCTCATCGCTACATCCGAGCTCAAGATCTCGGGCCATCACAATGTTATCAATGCCCTGTGCGCTGCCACGGCTGCCTTGGCAGTCGGTGCCGATGTCGACGGTGTCTGCCGCGGTCTGGCCTCGTTCCAGCCGCTCGAGCACCGCGTGGAGCCGTGTGGCGAGATTGACGGCGTGCGCTACGTCAACGATTCCAAGGCGACTAACACCGATGCGGTCGAGAAGGCACTGACGGCATTTCCCGATGACGACGTGATCTTGCTGCTCGGCGGCCACGATAAGGGTACGCCGCTTGCGGACTTTGCCCGCGTCGTTATGGACAACGTGCGCTCGGTCGTTTGCTTTGGCGATGCGCGCGAGCGCTTTACCGCCGCTATGGACGAGGCCGATGTCGATGGTGACGTGGATATCGCCCAGGCGGATGACCTGCGCGATGCCGTGGACGTCGCCCGTTCGCTGTCGAGCCGTGGCGACGTGATCTTACTTTCTCCTGCCTGCTCTTCGTTCGATGAGTTCTCGGGCTATGAGGAGCGCGGCCGCGTGTTTAAGGACTATGTGGCCCAGCTTGCCGCTGCGGCGAAATCGCAAATGGAATAGGGGTTGCCGGTGAGAGAGGAGAGCCCCCGACAAGGTATGAGGAGGCCCGACTCGGACCGTGCTTCCTCGCGGCGCAGCACACCGCGTTCCGGTCGCGGCGGGCAGACGTTTAGCGAACGCTATATTGCCGGCGTTCCCGCCCGTGTCATGCGCCCCCGTTTGATATTCATGGCCTGCCTGTTTACATTGGTGTGCTTTGGCCTGCTGATGGTGTACTCGGCGTCTTCGGTCGAGGCGCTGCACGAGAATGGCTCGGCGACGTTTTTTCTGTTTCGACAAGCCGCGTTTGCCGGAGTTGGCGTGCTGGCTATGGTTGCCATCGTGCGCATCTTGCCGGACAGTTGGTTTGGGGAAGACGTGCTCAGGATCTTCCTCATAGGCATGATAGGGCTACTGTTTCTGGTGTTCTTGGTGGGCAGCGGCAGCCGTGGCGCCACGCGCTGGCTCAACATTGCCGGCATTCAGTTCCAGCCTTCCGAGTTTTTAAAGCCATTTGCCATTGCGTATTCGGCCATCATGCTTGATCGTTTCTTTTCGCCCGGTGGCAACATCAACGAATTCCTTCGCAAGATGGGCATCTACTTGGGCATTTCGCTCTTTCTGATCTTTATCCAGCCCGATTTCGGTACTGTCCTGATCATCCTGTTGACCCTCATGTGCATGGCGTTGTTTGCGGGTCTCGACCCCAGATTTATCATCGGCGTGCTAATCTTCGGCATTCTCGTGATTGTGATTGCGCTTGTTGCAGAGCCGTACCGTATGGTGCGTATTCAGGTTGCCTTGAACCCTTGGGCCGACGAGTATGGTGACGGCTATCAGGCTACGCTTGCCATCATGGCCTTTGCCTCGGGCGGTCTGTTCGGCCGTGGCATCGGCAACTCAACCATGAAGTACTCGTATCTGCCCGAGGCGCACAATGACTACATCCTGGCCATCATTGGCGAGGAAGTCGGTTTTGTCGGAACCGTGCTGTTCTTCTTGGTGTTTGCGATGCTGATCTACTCGGCGTTTCGCATTGCCGAGCAGGCGACCGATCGCCGGGGCGCGCTTATGGCGTCTGGCTCCGCGGTCATTCTCGCAGTGCAGTTTTTGATTAACGCGCTGGGCATCCTCAACGTGTTTCCCATGACGGGCAAACCGTTGCCGTTTATTAGCTACGGCGGTTCGTCGATTATTGTGTCGCTCATGCTTGCCGGGTTGATCCTGCGCGTTTCGTACGAGAGCGCCCGCCGCGATGAGTATGACCGCCGCCGCGAGAGCTTTGCCGTTATGGATGAGAGTACCGCCGGCGTGCCCCACGTGCGCGGCGAGCGATCTTCGCGTAACGGTTTTACCGTCCTGGATGGCTCTGCGACCGAGCCGGCAGCCCGCCCGCGTCAGCGAACGGCGCCGCAAGGTCGTCCTCAGCGCCCCAGCCCTCGCAACGCGGGCGGCGGATATAATCGAATCGATTTGAACTCGGACCCGTCGGCGCGTCTGCGTACCGACGACCAGGGACCGCGTGTACGAAGGGACTACCATGACCGATAAAATGACCGTTGCTATTGCAGCCGGCGGCACGGCCGGGCACATCAACCCCGCGCTCGCCTTGGCCGAAGAGCTGCGTGACCGTGGCCACCACGTTGTGTTCGTGGGCCAGTCGCGCAAGCTCGAGGGTCGTCTGGTCCCCGAGGCTGGGTTTGATTTTGTGCCCATTACGGTCACGGGCTTCGACCGCTCCCGTCCTTGGACGGCGCTGACCTCGCTGTGGCGTGTCAACAAAGCCAAGCGTGCGCTCGCCAGTCATTTCTCAAAGGTCGGCAAGCCCGATGCCGCCATTGGTTTTGGTGCCTATGTCGAGGTTCCGCTGCTGGGGTGGTGCAAGGGCGCGGGCGTTCCGTATCTGCTGCATGAGCAGAACTCTGTTCCGGGCCTGGCCAACAAGATGATGAACTCCCACGCCGCCCGCGTGTGCATCTCGGTGCCGGCAGCGCGTTCGGTCTTTGAGCGCGAAGGTGACCCTGACCACGTGCTCATGACCGGCAACCCCGTACGTCGCTCGGTGATCGAGGGCGATCGCGCTCGCGGCCGCAAGGCACTTGGCGTTCCCGAGGACGCTACGCTGCTGCTCGTCTTTGGCGGTTCACTTGGCGCCCAGCACCTCAACGAGCGTGTGGCTTCGCTCAAAAACGAGCTGCTTTCGCGCAAGAACCTCTATGTGTTGCATTCGACGGGTGCCGACGGCTTTGAGGAGACCGAGCGCGCTTTGGCGCTGACGCCCGAGGAGGCGAAGCGTTACCGCGTCCAGCCTTACATCGACAACATGGGCGATATGCTGGCTGCTGCCGATTTGGTGCTCTCGCGTTCGGGCGCATCGAGCGTGGCCGAGATCGCTGCACTCGCCGTGCCTTCGGTGCTCGTGCCGTACCCGCATGCGACGGCCGACCACCAAACCACCAATGCCCGTTATCTGGTCGACGCTGGGGCCGGCGTGCTCTGCGCCGATGCCGATATCGACGGTTCTGCCTTTGCCGATGAACTGCTGCACCTGGTCGATGACGCGGCGGCGCGCGACGCCATGCGTCAGGCGGCGCGTGGTCTGGCTCAGGATAGGGCCGCCGCTCTTCTGGCGGATGCGGTAGAGGGTTTGCGTTAGTTAGACGGGATATCGTCGGTCGCCCTCGCGCTGATGCGGTAGGTGCGGTACAGTTAACGGGTTACAGGCAGTGTTTACGCAAGGAGTACACGAGCACATGGCTGATTCCCAGACTGCAACCTCCGCGCCCGAGTTTAAGAGCGCCCACTTTATCGGTATCGGCGGCGCCGGCATGAGCGGCATCGCCCTCGTTCTTCACGAGCGCGGTTATGCCGTTACCGGCTCCGACCTTAAGACGTCACGTTATATCCGCCAGCTTACCCGCGCTGGTGTGAAGGTGCATGTGGGCCATGAGGCCGCCACGATCGACGAGGTCAAGCCCGACGTGGTTGTTGTCTCCACCGCTATTCCGGAGTCCAACCCTGAACTCGTGCGCGCTCGCGAGCTTGGTATTCCCGTGTGGCCCCGTGCCAAGATGCTCTCTGCCTTGGGCCACGGCTACACCACCGTCGCTGTTGCCGGCACGCATGGCAAGACCACCACGTCTTCGATGTGCGCCACCATGCTCGACCGCATGGGTCTGGATCCGAGCTTCTTGATCGGTGGCATCGTCGAGGGCTATGACACGAACGGCAAGAACGGCTCGGGCGACTACTTTGTCGCCGAGGCCGACGAGTCCGACAGCTCCTTCCTGTTCCTGAACCCCAACGTGGTCATTGTGACCAACGTCGAGGCCGACCACCTCGATCACTATTCGGGTATCGAGGAGATCGAGGCGACTTTCGCCAAATTCATGAGCCTGGTGGGCGAGGACGGCACCGTCATCGTCTGCGGTGAGGACCCGCATCTGGTCGAGCTCGCCAAGTCGACGGGCCGTCACGTGCTTTCCTACGGCTTTGCCGAGAGCAACGACATCGTCTGCATGCACCCGGATGTCAAGGGCATCCAGAGTGACTTTATCGTTCGCTTTGAGGATGGCACTGAGCATGCCGTGGAGATCAAGAGCAATCCCGGTCGCCACAACATGCTCAACGCCACGGCGGTGCTCACCGTCGCCCATGTCCTGGGCCTTGACATCGACGCCGCCGCCAAGGCGCTCTCGAGCTTTGAGGGCGTTCGCCGTCGCTTTACCCACGTGGGCGATATCGATGGCATCACCGTGGTCGATGATTACGGCCATCACCCCACCGAGATCAAGGCGACGCTTGCTGCCGCTTCGTCGCTGGGCTACAAGCATGTCGACGTCGTGTTCCAGCCGCACCGTTATTCGCGTCTGCAGGCCCTGTGCGACGACTTTGCCGATGCATTTGCCAATGCCGATAAACTGCTGCTGATTGATGTGTTCTCGGCTGGCGAGATGCCCATTCCGGGTGTCACCTCTAAGATGCTCGCCGATACCGTGCGCGCCAAGCATCCTGGCAAGGAGGTCGTGTACTGCTCCAGCCGTCTTGAGCTCAATCAGGAGCTCGAGCAGATGGTGGGCGAGGGCGACCTGCTGCTCACCATGGGTGCCGGTGACGTTACGACCGTCGGTCCCGAGTTTATCGAGTATCTGACTGCCAAGAAAGACGCTTAAGTCTAATGGGCCTGTTTAACGCCGTCATGGCGCTCTCGGGCATGATCGACACGGATGTGATCGAGGACGAGCGCCTTGCGCGTCATACGAGCTATCGTATCGGCGGCAAGGCCGACCTCTTCGTGACGTGCCATAGCTATCATGCCCTCCGCCGCGCCGTGGCGGTGCTCGATCGCGAGCAGGTGCCGTGGGTCATCATCGGCAAGGGTTCCAATCTGTTGGTTGCCGATGGCGGTTATCGCGGTGCCGTCATTTCGCTCGGACGTGAGTTTCAGCGCACGGTTGTTGCCGATGACGGTTGTACGCTGACGGTCGGTGCGGGCGTGATGTTTGCGCGCCTGGTCAACGATGCCCTGTCGCGTAGCCTCTCGGGCCTTGAGTTTGCCGTTGGCATCCCTGGTTCGGTCGGCGGTGCGATATCTATGAATGCAGGCACACGGACCGAGTGGATTGGCTCGCTGGTCGAGGATGTCGTAACGTTTGACCCGGCATCCGGTATCAAGCATTATGCGGGGTCCGAGATCACTTGGGGCTACCGCGAATGTAGCCTTCCCCGCAATGAGATCATCCTCGAGTGCGTGCTCAAACTTAAACCGGCGCCCAAGGCCGACATTCGCGAGCACATGGAGCGGTACCTGACGAGGCGCAAGCGTACACAGCCCATGGGTCGCGCATCCTGCGGGTCGGTCTTTCGCAACCCGCCCGATGCGAGCGTGGGCAAGCTTATCGAGGATTGTGGATTAAAGGGTTTTTCGATTGGCGGCGCGGAAGTTTCGCCCGTTCACGCTAATTTTATCGTTAATAACGGAACTGCCTCGGCCGATGACGTTGCCGCGGTTATCAGACATGTGCACGGAAAGGTGAGGGAGGCGTATGGCATCGAGCTCAGACCGGAAGTTAAATTCCTCGGCTTCTAGAGCATCGAAACCCACCTTCCGCCGCGCCGGAGGGGGTTCCGGCGCGCCTGCCAAACCTCAACGCAATACCATCGCGCACTCTAAGTCTGTCGGGCATGTTCGACAGACCAGTCGTCCGGTCGTCGGCTCGCAGCTCGGTAATCGTTCGGCCGCAAAAAAGTCCTCGCGTCCCTCGGTGACGTCAAAGCCTGTTATGGGCGCCAAACCTGCCCGTCCCATGGCAACTCCTAAGCCCTCGACAGGAACTAAGGCGGCGCGTCCGGGTCGCACGCTGGGCGCATCGAAACCGCGCTCGCTGACATCGGTGCCGGTTACCGCCAAGAAGCCTTCGGGTAAAAAAGGCGTCAACCCGTTGTCTTCACTTAGGTCGATGGCAAATAAAACATCAGACGCCGCTTCTGTCGTTACAGGCAAAGGCAAAATCGTGGGCGGCGTTCTGGCCGTCTTGGCCGTGCTCGTCATCGTTGCCATCGTGGTGATCAACTCTGGATTGTTTACTGCCACTGATATTCAGATTCAAGGCAGCGAGCATGTGACGAAGCACGATGCTATTCAGCTGATCGATTTGCCCGAGGGAACGTCGCTTTTTAACGTCGATCCCGACCAGATTACCGAGGACCTCAAGCAGAACCCGTGGGTCTCGGGCGTGGATGTCCAGCGTCAGTTCCCGCATACGCTCATCATTACGCCTATGGAGCGCAAGGTCATCGCAATTGCCTATATCAGCTCCGATGACCTTGCCTGGGCCATCGGGGATGATGACACCTGGATCGCCCCGCTGTCGACGTCGGTCGAAGTGGATGACCAGGGCAACGTCATCACGACAGGGCAGGGCTCAAATACCCTGACCGGCATTGATGCCGCACTGGCGCTCGCTAAGCACTATGGCGCGGTGTTGTTGACTGATGTCTCCGCGGATGTCGCTCCGGTTTCCGGCCAGGCGGTGAGCTCCAAGGCCGTTAAGGCTGGCTTGGATTATGTGCGTGGTTTTTCGAGCGAGTTCTTGGGACAAGTCAAGGATATTTCCACGCCTTCGGTCGAAGCCATTTCGGCAAACCTCAATAACGGCATTGAGGTGTCGCTGGGCGATTCGAACGATATCGTCAAGAAGGAGCGCGTAGTCACCAAGCTGCTTTCGCAGGTAGAGGGCGTAACGTATATCAATGTGCGCTCTCCGGGTAACTATACATTTAGGAACGCTCCGACCTCGTAGCGCTGGTTGATGCTTTGTTGAGGGGCCATACCACGCCGTTTATCTGGTTTGTTTGGTTTTCACGGTCAATTATTTGACTGATACGTTCATAATGTGCAAACATAATACGGTTTACCTTTGCATTTACTTTCAACCTGAAGGTTAATGTGCGCAG
Organism: uncultured Collinsella sp.; assembly: GCA_900545505.1. Lineage (GTDB taxonomy): Bacteria > Actinomycetota > Coriobacteriia > Coriobacteriales > Coriobacteriaceae > Collinsella. Next base: position 677 of record UQZC01000062.1, on the reverse strand, counting down.
GGGTCGACCCATGCTATGGCTATAACCTTTGTTCGGAGGACCGACATGCACGAGACAGAGATCAACAACTACCTTGCCGTCATTAAGGTGGTCGGCGTCGGCGGCGGCGGTACCAACGCGGTCAATCGAATGATCGAAGAGGGCATCCGCGGCGTCGAGTTTGTTGCCATCAACACCGATGCTCAGGCACTCGCGATCTCTGATGCCGATATCAAGGTGCACATCGGCACCGACCTTACCCGCGGCCTGGGCGCCGGCGCCAACCCCGAGGTTGGCCGCAAGGCTGCCGATGAGTCCCGCGACGACATTGCCGAGGCGCTCGCTGGCGCCGACATGGTGTTCATCACCTGCGGCGAGGGCGGTGGCACCGGTACCGGCGCCGCTCCCATCGTTGCCGATATCGCGATGAACGAGGTCGGTGCGCTGACCGTCGCCGTCGTGACCAAGCCCTTCACCTTCGAGGGCCGTAAGCGCAAGAAGAGCGCCGAGGAGGGCATTAAGACCCTCTCCGATTGCGTCGACACCATGATCGTCATCCCTAACGATAAGCTGCTCGACATCGCCGAGAAGAAGACCACCATGCTCGAGGCCTTCGCGATTGCCGATGGCGTCCTTTCCCAGGGCACCCAGGGCATCACCGACCTCATCACCGTCCCCGGTATCATCAACCTGGACTT
>UQZC01000061.1 GCA_900545505.1 uncultured Collinsella sp. | reverse complement strand
TCGCGGTACACCCCGAGGCCGGCTATACCGAGCAGTCGTTGCTCGAAGTCGCAGCCCTTGCTGAGTCGTTCTCCGATCACCCCATCGCGCAGTCCGTACGTGTCGCCTACCAGGGCGAGGTCGACCCCAAGCGCGTAAGCGACTCCACCAACGACGCGGGCCATGGCGTGACGGCAACCATCGACGGCAAGCACGTCGTCGTTGGCAACGCAAAGATGCTCGCCGCGGCCGGAGTCGAAGCGCCCGATTGCGAGGTCGTCGGCACCATCCTCCACGTGCTAGTCGATGGCATCTATGCCGGCCACATTGTAATTGCCGACACCATAAAGGCCGATGCCGAGCAGACGATCCGCGACCTGCACGCCGCCGGCGTCAAGCGCACCGTCATGCTCACGGGCGACCGCGAGGAAGTGGCTGCTGCGGTGGCCAAGCGGCTGGGGCTCGACGAGTTCCACGCGCAGCTGCTGCCGGGCGACAAGGTCGAGCGTGTTGAAGCGCTGCTGGCAGCCGAATCGGGCAAGGGCAAGCTCGCCTTTGTCGGCGACGGTATCAACGACGCGCCCGTGCTTACGCGCGCCGATGTTGGCATTGCCATGGGCGCTATGGGTTCTGACGCTGCGATCGAGGCCGCCGATGTCGTGCTCATGGACGACAAGCCGTCCAACATTTCCCGCGCGATCCGCGTGGCACGCAAGACCATGACGATCGTCTGGCAGAACATCATCTTTGCATTGGGCGTTAAGCTGCTGATCCTTGTGCTGGCAGCGCTGGGCATCGCCAACATGTGGCTTGCCGTGTTCGGCGACGTAGGCGTGGCGATCATCGCCATCCTGAACGCCATGCGCGCGATGGGTGTCAAGAACCTGTAGCGTTCGTGGGCTGTCCGGCCGGGGCCGGGCTTGGTTTTGAAGCCGTCCTCACGCATGAGGCCCGCCTTTCCTGCTCCTGCGGAGCAACGGAAAGACGGGCCTCGCGCTGCGGAGTGTTTTCAAAACCAAGCCCGACCCCGGCCTACGGTGACGTTGCTGGTGGTTCTTGGGCATCGCTTGCTGGCAGGGCTCCTTTGCTGAAATGGACTTGGCCGAAAGGGCCGCTGGTCCCAGTCGCTGGTTCGCGCTTTGCGTGAACTCCGCGCTACTGTGGGACAGTTAGGCTTCTGTTGTTGGACCCGCTGCATCTTCCCGACCCAACATCGCCCGTAGCTTCTCAAAGCTCTCCTCGCTCAGGCAGTGCTCCATGTGGCAGCCCTCTTGCGACGCGACCTCAGCCGAAACACCCGCATCCTCCAGCAGCCCCACGAAAAAGCAGTGACGCTCCCACATTTGACGAGCGACCTCCAGACCACGCTCCGTCAGATGAACATCTCGCTTGCCCATTTCGACGTAGCCGTTGTTCTCCAACGTCGCCATAGCTTTTGAAACGCTTGCCTTAGTTACGCCAAGGTACTCTGCAACATCAATCGAGCGCACGATGCCCTGACGTTGCGACAGAACGTAGATCGATTCGAGATAGTCTTCTCCGGATTCACGTAGGGCCATGGGCCGCCTTTCGCGATGATTGCTAGTTAGCCTTTGGATACTTTCCACGGCTAACTTTACCGCGAAGTTGCCCATGTCTTACTACGTTGTTTAAAAAGTTAACCGTGTTTCACAAAACGCACGGGACGAAAACAAAACGGGGACACGCCCCGCAAGGAGTGTCCCCAGGTGCCGGCAGATAAGGAACGTCCCCAAGTGCCGAGCCGCAGCTATAACAGTCCAAAGTACTTCGCGGCGTTGTAGATGCCGTCGTCGTCCACGGCAGTCGTCACATAGGTCGCCGCGGCCTTCACGGTATCCTGCGCGTTGCCCATGGCCACACTTGTGCCCACGGCCGAGAACATCGACAGGTCGTTCTCGCCGTCGCCAAAGGCAATCGCTTCACTCGCGTCGATGCCCAGGCGCTCCAGCGTCGCCGCCACACCCAGGTCCTTGCCGCCGTTGGCCGGAATAATGTCGCAGAACAGGTCGCACCAGCGCGTGGTGAGCGAATGCGACACGGCATCGGTCACGATGTGCTCGTCAACTGGGTCAACAAAGGCACAGAACTGATAGACCGGTGCGTCAAAGGCGTGCTCAAACGGCTCCTCGTGGTAGACGATTCCCGCGTTGCTGCCAGCCGTCACCACGCGCTCGGACAGGCGGTTCACAAACGAGTTCTCGCCCTGCATGCACAGCGAGTCATAGCGCCCCTGCGCCACCTGGTCCACAATCACCGCAACGTCGTCCGGATCGATCGGACAGCTGCGGTAAACCCCCTCGGCATCAAAACAGTGTTGACCCGAGAGCGTAATGTACGCATCCCAGCCCAGGTCGAACAGCCAGTCCGGCATCTGGTAGGTCGGGCGACCCGTGGCGATCACGCATGCGATCCCCTGCTCGTGAAAGCTGTCGAGCACCTGCTGCGCCGACGCCGGAATCCGGTGGGTCTTAAAGCTCAGCAGCGTGCCGTCGATATCGAAAAACGCGGCTTTGATCATCCTCGTCTACTCCTCGCCCTCGAGCTTCTCGCTCGCCTCGAGCCACGCCATCTCCAGCTCGTCCATGGCGGCGTGAGCCTCGTCGATCTTTGCCTGCTGCTCGCCGAGCGCCGTGTAGTTGGTGGGATCGACTTGGGCCATCGCGGCCTCGGCCTCCTCAACGCGGGCGCGCTGCGTCTCCATCTTGCGCTCGAGCGAACTCACCTCGCGGCGGAGCTTCTGGCGCTCGGCGTTGGACAGGCCGTTGGGCTGACCGCTCGACTTGGGCTTTTCGGCCGCAGCTGCCGCGGCACCGGTGTCAAACGTGCCGGTCTTGGCGCTCGGCGCGCCCACGGGCTCGCCCTCGGCGGTGGCGTTGCACAGGCGCAGGTACTGGTCCACGCCACCGGGCATATGCGTCAGGTGGCCGTCGAGCAGCGCCCACTGCTGGTCGGTCACGCGCTCCATCAAAAAGCGGTCGTGCGTCACCAGGATCAGCGTGCCGGGCCAGCCGTCGAGCAGATCCTCGACAATCGCCAGCATGTCGGTATCCAGGTCGTTGCCGGGCTCGTCCAGGATGAGCACGTTGGGCTCGTCCAGGATTGTCAGTAGCAGCGACAGGCGACGGCGCTGGCCGCCCGAAAGATCGCCGATGCGACTCCAGAGCTGCTGCGTCGTAAAGCCCAGACGCTCGCAGAGCTTCTCGGGCGAAGTCTCCTTGCCGTCGATGACGTAGTACTTCTTATAGTTGCTGAGCACCTCTCGGATCGTGTCGCCCATGTAGGGTTCGAGCTCCTCGAGCTGCTGCGACAGCACGCCAAAGCGCACTGTCTGGCCAATCTTCACGCGGCCGCGCGTGGGCGCAATTTTGCCCTGGATCACATCAAGCAGCGTCGACTTGCCAGCGCCATTCTCGCCCAAAAGACCATAGCGGTCGCCCGCACCAATGAGCCAGGTCACGTCGGAGAGTACCTGCTTGGGCGCGCCATCGGCATCCGCATAGCCGGCGTCCACGTCGACCACATCGATAACCTGCTTGCCTAGGCGGCTCACGGCGAGGCGCTTGAGCTCCAGCTCGTCACGCACGGGCGGCACGTCGGCAATCAGCTCGCGAGCGGCATCAACGCGAAACTTGGGCTTAGTGGAACGCGCCTGGGCGCCGCGGCTCAGCCACGCGAGCTCCTTGCGCGCCATGTTGCGACGGCGCTCCTCGGTAACCGCGGCCATGCGGTCGCGCTCCACGCGCTGCAGGATATATGCGGAGTAGCCGCCCTCGAAGGGATCGACCTGGCCGTCGAGGACCTCCCACATACTGGTGCAGACCTCGTCCAAGAACCAGCGGTCGTGCGTGACCACGAGCATCGCGCCCTGGCCGCGCTGCCAGCGGGCCTTTAAGTGACGCGCGAGCCAGTTGATGGTGCGCATGTCCAGGTGATTGGTGGGCTCGTCGAGCATGAGCACGTCGTAGTCGCCGATCAGCAGGCGCGCGAGGTCCACGCGACGGCGCTGGCCGCCCGAAAGCTCGCCCACCGTGCCCTCCCAGGGCACATCGCTAATAAGGCCGGCCAGAATCTGGCGCGTGCGGGGGCTCGACGCCCACTCGTACTCGGGGACGTCACCCACAACGGCATGATGCACGGTGTCGGTATCGACCAGCTGGTCCTTTTGGCCGAGTAGACCGATCGTGGTGCCGCGACGGTGCGTCACGCGGCCGTCGTCGGGCTCCAACGTGCCGGCGAGCACGCTCAGCAGCGTCGACTTACCGTCGCCGTTTTTACCGACAATACCAATGCGGTCGCCCTCGCCCACGCCGAGCGTAACGCTATCGAAAATATGCTTGGTGGGAAACTCTAGACTGACGGAATCGCACCCCAAAAGAATCGCCATATGCCCTGCTCCTTCGTAGAAATTCAACGTTGTCCATGATAGCAGCGAGCCCCACCCCAAACCACCACGAAGGCGCCTGTCCCCTTTGTGGCGGTCGTTTCGGTCGCAGAGCAAAAAGGCGGGCCATCTCCCAAAGAGATGACCCGCCTCTCCAATCAGTCCCGTGACAACCGTGGCCGCCGCGGGCCTCAAGCATGTCCCGGACTAGGAGAACATGCCGGTGAGGTAATCATTCAGCCGCTTATCCTTGGGCCGTTGGAAAATCTCGTCGGTCTCGTCGTACTCGACCATATCGCCCATGTAGAAGAACGCCGTGCGGTTGGACACACGCGACGCCTGCTCCATGTTGTGCGTCACGATGACGATGGCGCGGTCGGCCACAATCGACGACATGAGGTCCTCGATCGCCAGCGTCGAGATGGGGTCGAGCGCCGAGCAGGGTTCGTCAAACAGGATCACATCGGGGTTGAGCGCCAGCGTGCGCGCGATGCACAGGCGCTGCTGCTGACCGCCCGAAAGCGCGTAGGCGCTCTTGTCGAGCTTGTCCTTGACCTCGTCCCACAGCGCTGCACCGCGCAGGCTCTCCTCGACCATACGATCAAGCTCGTCACGGTCGGTAATGCCGTGACGCTTGGGCGCAAACGTGATGTTGTCGCGAATGGACTTGCGGAAAGGGTTGGGCTGCTGGAACACCATGCCAATGGAGCGACGCAGCTCGTACGTGTTCTCGGTCCTGGTGTTCACATTGCGTCCGCGGTAGTTAATCTCGCCCTCCACGCGGCAGCCGCGAATCTCGCGATTCATAAGGTTGAGACTGCGCAAGAAGGTCGACTTACCGCAGCCCGAAGGCCCAATGAGCGCCGTGATCTCACCCTTGTGAAAGTCGAGCGACGTGTCGTGTAGCGCATGGTGGTCGCCATAGTACACGTTGACGTCCTTGGTGGAGAGCACGACCTCGTCGCTCACGGCCTTGCCACTCACGCGAACACGCCTCTCGCTCTCCCCCACGCTCGACAGGAAGTCCTGGGTGTCGGACGATGCCGCTTCGGTTGCGGGCGTTACATTCATCTCGCTCATTCGGCCGTCATCTTCCTTGCCAGTTGCTTGCCCACAATGCGGGCGATTACGTTAAACAACAGCACGCAAATCATCAGCAGTGCAGCGGTGCCCCAGACGATCTGCTGGGCCTCGGGGCTGCCCTCGCCATAGATCTTGTAGATATGCACGGCGAGCGACTCGCCAGGGCGGAACACGTTCCAGGCACAGGTGGGGCTCGACAGGTTAAAGCTCAAGAAGTTCAGGCGAACCGGCGAGCTCATACCCGAGGTAAAGAGCAGTGCTGCGGCCTCGCCAAACACACGGCCGGCCGAAAGCACGATGCCGGTCACGATGGCGGGCATGGCCTCGGGAATCAGGATGTGCAGCGTGGCCTCCCAGCGGGTGAGGCCCATAGCCAGGCACGCATCGCGCTGGGCCTGCGGCACGTCCTCGAGCGCCTGTTGGATCACACGCACCAGGATGGGAATGTTAAACATGGTAAGCGCGACGGCGCCGGAGATAATGGAGTACTTCCAGCCCAGCTGCACCGAGAACACCAGAAAGCCGAACATGCCGACGACGATGGAAGGCAGCGAGGACAGCGTCTCGATGGCGGTAGAGGCGATGTCGCGGATAGGGCCGTTCGGCGCGTACTCAACCAGGAAGACCGCTCCGCCTAGGCTGATGGGCACCGAGATGATCAGAGTGATCAGCAGCAGGTAGAACGAGTCGAACAGCTGGTAGAGCACGCCGCCCTGCGTTCCGTTGGCGCGCGACGGCTCTGTGAGAAAGCCCGGCTGGAACAGCGTCGAGATGCCCTCGAACAGGATATAGGCCACCATGGAGATGACGATGAGCATGACGATGGCGACGATCGCCGTCAGCACGCCCGTGGCGATGCGATCCTGTTTTTGGACACGCCCGAGCCTCGCCTCGTCGATGTGGATGCGCGTGCTAGCCACGAGCCTTCGCCCCCTTGCGGCCAATGAGATGGATGATCAGGATGAAGATGAGGCTCATGCCCATCAGCAGCAGACCGAGTGCCCACAGGACGTCGTCCTGGGCCGAGCCCTCGGCGTAGACCGCCATGGACGTGGTGAGCGTGGTGGTGATGGTGGACGCCGGCGACAGCAGCGACGTCGGCATGGCCTCGATACCGCCGATAACCATGCGCACGGCGAGCGTCTCGCCAAAGGCGCGGGTCATACCCAGGATGACCGCAGTCATGAGCGACGGCATGGCGGACTTGAGCACCACGTGCCAGATGGTCTGCCAGCGGGTGTAGCCCAGCGCGAGCGAGCCCTGGCGGTAGCTGTCGGGCACGGCGCGCAGGCCGTCGACCGAAAGCGTGGTCATGGTCGGCAGGATCATGACGGCCAGTACGATGGCACCGGGCAGGATACCCAAGCCCGTGCTCGCATGGAAAACGCTCTTCATAAGGCCGACGACAACGTGAAAGCCGATCAAGCCAAAGACGACCGAGGGAATGCCGGTCAAAAGCTCAATAAGCGGCTGAAAGACCTTGGAGCCAAATTTGGGTTGGATCTCGACCGCAAAGATGGCAGAGCCGATGGCGATGGGCAGCGCGATGAGCGTGGAGAGCACCATGACCGCAAACGAGGTGACGATCAGGGGCAGGGCGCCGGTGTAGGGCAGGCCGTTTTCGGCCGTGTTGGCCAGGTCCCACTTGGTGCCGGTAAAGAACTCGACGACCGAGACGCCGTCCTTAACGAAAGCCGAGAGGCCCTTTTGGGCGACCATAAAGATGAGCACGGCAACGACAAGCGTCACGAGCGCTACGCACGCGCCCGTGACGCCCAGGCCCACGTTCTCAAGGTCGCGCTTTGGCAGCTGTTTTGCCATTGCAAACCTTTCCGGGGCGATTACTTATTTAGCGGAGACCTTGCCGCTGGCGTCCTTGACGACCTTCATGGCAGAGACGGGGATGAAGCCCTGCTCCTCGACGAGTTTGCCCTGGACGTCGTCGGAGAGCATGAACTCCAGGAAGGCCGTGGTGGCCTCGTCGGCGTCCTTGGAGCAGTACATGTGCTCGGTAGCCCAAATTTTGAAGGAGTCGTCGGTGACGTTTGCACTCTTGGGCTCCACGCCCTCGACCTTGATGGCGTTGAACTTGGAGTCGTCGAAGTGCGAGAAGTCCAGGTAGGAGATGGCGTTATCGGTGCTGGTCATCTGAGTCTGAACATCGCCGGACTTGTCGAGCTCGGCATCGCCCTTAAAGTCGACGGTCTCGTCGCCAAAGACGGCGGCCTCGAAGGTGGCGCGGGTGCCGGAGCCGGCCTTGCGGTTGAGGACGACGATGGTGGCGTCGCCGCCGCCGACCTCCTTCCAGTTGGTGATCTGGCCGGAGAAGATACCCTTGAGCTGCTCGAGGGACAGGTCGTCGACCGTCACGTTCTTGGAGACGACGGGACCCATGCCCACGACGGCGACCTCGTGATCGACGAGGTTCTTGACCTGGTCGGCCTCGAGCTTGGTCTCGGCGAAGACGTCAGAGTTACCGATGGTGACGGTGCCAGCGGCGACAGCGGTCAGACCCTTGCCCGAACCGTTGCCCGAGCCGGAGATGGAGACGTCGGGGTTGGCATCCATGAACTTCTCGGCAGCAGCCTCGACGAGAGCCTGGAACGAGGAGGCACCGTCGTAGGTCACCTCGCCGGAGACGGACTCGGCAGCGTCAGCGGCG
>UQZC01000060.1 GCA_900545505.1 uncultured Collinsella sp. | reverse complement strand
CGCAATCCTCGATCTGCCCCGGAAATGCCGTCTCCGGCGCCAAGCGGTATTCCGAGCGGCAGACCCTCGTAAAACGAAGGCAGCACAAAGACGTCGGAACTGCGGTAAGCACACACGAGCCCATCGCTATCCAGGCGCCCCGCCAGCGCCACCGGCACATTCGAGGCCGCAGCCAAGCGCTCGATACGCGCGTACTCGGCATCGTCCCCGCGGCCGCCCACAAGCACCAAGCCAGATGGGCGGACGCCATCGTCAATCGGCAATGACACGGCTCGAACCAGCGACTCGACGCCCTTTTTAAAGCAAATCTTGCCCACGTACACAAGCGATCCCGGCTGCCTCGCCACGCTTGCGTCGCGGCAGAAGACGCGATGGTCGTAGCCCGTCCCAATCACGTGGATGCGATCGGCATCGACGCCGCACACCAGGCCAATCTGCTCAGCCTGCTCAGCATGGAGCGCAAAGACGGCATCGAGCCGACGAACCGCACTTACGATGCGATCGCGCTCGAGCGCATGCGAACGCAGCTGGCGCAGGTCGGTCGAATGGCACACAGCAACAACCGGCACGCCCCGGACGCACTCGCGCGCCAATGCGGTCACCAGATACAGGTGATGGCAGAGCACCAGATCAGGCCGAAACTCAGCCACCGCCCAATCGATTGCAGCAGCAAATTCCCGCTCAAATGCCTTGAGCATCAAAGGCGTCAGGTCACGATAGCGTGTGGAGGGATAGGGCATGACATCGGACATACCGCAGATGGGAAACGGCAGCTCGGGCGACTCGAACGGTACGGCAAACACGACAGCACGCCGGTCCAGCTCGCCTTGGGTATCTCCCGGTGCCGCGCCGCAAAGCACGGCGGCACGATGCCCCGTCTCGATCTGCTCGCGCACGAGCGCGGCAAGGTAGGTGCCGCTGCCGGTGCTATCTGGTTTTTGTGCCGAGATATTGAGGATGCGCATGTCGCGGTACACCCCTAGGCCAAGGCGGCGGCGCGGACAGCCGCGCCGATGGCACCGGCAAAGCGAGCCTGGGGCGAGGTGGTCACCGGCGACCCCAATAGCTCGCCCAGCCGCTCCACCACGAAGGCGTTCTCGCACAGGCCACCGGTCAGGTAGTACGGGGCGCCCGCCGCCTGCCCGGCCATAGTCGCCACGCGCGACACGACGCTCTCGATCACGCCACGCGCAATGTTCTCGCGCGGCTCACCGCGACCGATCAGGCTGATAACCTCGCTTTCGGCAAACACCGTGCACATGCTGCTAATCTTGGTGGGCTCGCCGGAACGCGCCAGGTCGGCCATCTGCTGCTGGGAAATGCCTAGGCGGTCGGCCATGATCTCCAGAAAGCGCCCCGTGCCGGCAGCGCACTTGTCGTTCATGGCAAATTTGACCACGCGGCCGCCTTTAAGCTGGATGACCTTGGTGTCCTGACCACCCACGTCGATCACGGTGCCATGATCGCCAAACAGGCGCACGGCACCGGTGCCGTGGCAGGTGATCTCGGTCACGACCTTGTGCGCATAGGGCACGGCGACACGGCCGTAGCCGGTCGCGACCACACGCACATCGTCGCCCGTCACGTCATAGCCCGCCGCTGCCAGTGCCTCGCGCAGCCGCTCGGAAGCATCGACCGAGGAGAACCCGGTTGGCTGCACGCACGTCCACGCCACCGAACCCTCCCCATCGACCACAGCGGCCTTAGCCGCCGTAGACCCGATATCGATCCCGATCCCTATCATGGCTCTCTCCCAATCCAAACATCAAAGGTAGCGGCGCGTTCAGGCGCCTTAGCTCTAGGTTTCTCAGGTGCCGGAGATTGCCCCGAAAGAGGAGCGCAGCGTACTTTGGGTACGCAAGCGACGGTTTGAGGGGCAAGATCCGGTACCTGAGGAAGCTAGAGGGTTTCGATAAAGGCGGCGATGCGGGTCTCAATCTGGCCCATGTCGCCGTTGCTGTAGTCGGTCTCGATCTTCATATACGGAATACCCGCACCCTCGACGGCCTCCTGCATGCGCGCACTCTCCACGTTAAAGGTGTGGCAGGCCTGTAGCACGCTCTCCACTACGCCATCGACGTGATACTTCTCGCACATGGCCAGCGTGTTTTCCATACGACCGTCGTTGGGCGTCATGACCGAGCAGTTGATATCCAGGTAGCGGTCGGCGATGGCGCGCAGGATGTCGGGAGCCTCCGGGTCGATCATCATGGCCGCCGTGCGCTCGCCCGAACAGTCGTCCATGCACACGACCACACCGCCGTTGGACTCGATAGTGCGACCGATCTTGTTGATCACGCCGCCCACCGGGCAACCAGTGATCAGAATGCGCTTGGCGTCCGCCGCAACCGGGCGCTCGCCCGCGTCGTAGGCCTCGCGCAGCTTGGCGACCTTTTGCTCCAGCTGCTGCGTATAGGCCTCGATATCAAAGCTGAACGTACCGGCAAACATGGTACTCATCAGGTCGACGCCGCTCATGGCCGCCGGCTGGTTGGCCTGCAGCGCAAACATCTCAAGCTGGGCCGCACGCAAGCGGTTACGACGGCGCACGGCGGCGCGCAGGTCATCGTCGGTAATCGTAATGCTGTAGAAGTTCTCGAGCTCCTCCTTGAGCAGGCGGCACTCCTCGTACCAACCTTCACGCTCGTAGGCGCGATCGCGACCCTGCGGCAGGTGCAGAATGTGTGTGCGCTTGAGCTCGTTGAGTAACTCATACATCTTCTTCTTGCCGTCGCAGGTGGTCTCGCCGATGATCATGTCGCTAAAGTACGTAAACGGGCACTTTTGCGAATAGGCAAAACCGTACGTCGACTTGATGAGCGGGCACAGGTTTGCCGGCAGCACCTTCTCGGCCTCGGGAATCACCTCATCGGACGTACCGCACAGAGCCACGCTCGAGGCGCCCGCGGCATCGATAATTTCGAGCGGCGTATAGCTGCACAGAAAACCGATCAGGCGATTACCCGCCTGCTTGTAATCCTTGACGCGAATAAACGCCGCCTTGCGTTGCTCGTTGAACTCCTCAAACGTGCGCGGCAGCGGCTTTTCCTCGATATCGGCCATAGTAGTTCCCCTCTCTTGTACCGATATACCGACAATTAAACAACGAACCCACGCCATACCCAAAAGGAAGCATCCTCTAGGGAATGGCGTCGATAAGCTCCTGCGTATACGGATCGCTCGGGTGCGCGATCACGTCCTCGGCCGCGCCCTCCTCGACAAGACGACCGTGGTAGAGCACGCCAATCCGGTCGGACATATGCCGAACCACACGCATATCATGCGTGATAAACAGCAGCGCCACGCCCGTCGTGCGCTGCAGATCGCGAAGCAAGTTGAGCACTTGGGCCTGAACTGACACGTCAAGCGCCGAGACCGGCTCGTCGCATACCACAAGGCGCGGCTCGCAAATAAGCGCCCGTGCCAGATTGAGTCGCTGACGCTGTCCCCCCGAAAGGTCATGCGGATAGCGGTCATAATGCTCTGCCAGAAGACCGACCGAGGCCAGGGCCGAGAGCGCGCGCCCATGGCGCTCATCCGCATCGCGCACGCCGGCGATAATCAGCGGCTCCTCCAAAATGCGGCCGACACGGTTGCGCGGGTCAAAAGCCGTAGAGCTATCCTGGAATACCAGCTGGATCTCGCGGCGAAAGGGCTTGCGTTCGCGCTCCGACATCGTGGCGAGGTCGTGCCCGCGATAGACAATCGAGCCGGAATCCGCACGCTCGAGACCACAGATCAGGCGTCCAGTCGTCGACTTGCCCGATCCGGATTCGCCAACCAGGCCATAGACCTCGCCCGGCGCTATCTCAAACGACAGGTCGTCCACGGCGGTAAAGGCCTGACGCTTAAAACCTGAGCCCGGCATGGGATACGTTTTAGTCAGATGTGAGACCCTAAGCAGGGCTTCGCTATCAACAGCCATGGCACTCCCCTTTCTCGACAAGCCAGCATTTAGACCGGTCGCACGCATTTACGGCAAACAGCGGAGGCTCCTGCGCGCGGCAATGCTCGTCCGCCCGGGCGCAACGAGGCGCAAAGCGACATCCACAGGGTATTGCCGTAAGCGGCGGCACTGTGCCCGGAATATCCGCCAGCGTGTCAACTCGCTCGCCTTCGAGCGGCGGAATGCTCGCGATGAGCCCCTGGGCATAAGGGTGGCTCGGGCGCTCCATAAGGCCGCAGGCGTCGATCTCCTCTACGATTTGGCCCAGATACATGACGTGCACGCGCGAGCAGATACTCGTGACGACACCCAAATCATGGCTGATAAAAAGCACCGCCATGCCCTCAGAACTGTTGAGGTCGCGCAGGAGATCCAAAATCTGTTTTTGAGTCGTCGTGTCGAGTGCCGTGGTGGGCTCATCGGCAATCAGCAATCGCGGATGACCGGCAAGCGCCATGGCGATCATCACGCGTTGGCGCATACCGCCGCTAAAATCGCCCGGATACATGTCGAAGCGAGCCGCGGCATCTCGAATTCCCACACGCTCCAACAGCGATAGAGCCTCGTTGCGGGCATCGCGTCGGCTCACCTTACGGTGGGCCCGCACGGCCTCAATAACCTGCGCACCCACCGTCATAACGGGGTTGAGTGAGGACAACGGGTCCTGGAAGATCATGGCGATATCGCAGCCGCGCACCTCGCGCATACGCTTGAGCGGGCGTGCGAGCAGGTCCTCCCCGTCAAAGAGAATCTGGCCCTCATAGGCCATCTTCTGTTCATGCTCCAATAGGCGCATGACACTCTGGGCAAACACCGACTTACCGCAGCCGGACTCGCCGACAACACCAACGATCTCGCCGGCATCGATATGTAGGTTGAGTTTGTTGACGGCTTCCAGCGCGTTGCCATCGCGGCCCACAAACGAGATGCAGAGGTCGCGCACGTCCAAAAGATGCTGAGCCATGGGCTAGTCCTCCTTGGTCTTGGGGTCGAGGGCGTCGCGCAGGCCGTCGCCGGCAAGGTTCAGCGAAAGCACGCTCGCGATGATGGCGATAGCCGGGAAGAAGATCATCCACCAGGCTTTGCGCATCACGTTCTTGCCCGCCTGCAGAATGTTTCCCCAGCTGGCGTCGGGTGCCTTGATACCCAGGCCCAGAAACGAGAGGGCGGCCTCCGAAAGCACGGCCTCGGCAAAGACAAAGGTCGCCTGCACCAGGAAGGGTGCCATAACGTTAGGCACGATATGCAGCCACACGATGCGCGCGGTCGAGGCGCCCTGCACGCGCAGGGCCTCCACAAAGGGCTCCTCCTTGACCACCATCGCACGCGAGCGCACGATGCGCGCCATGCTGGGCGTATAGACAATGGAGAGCGCGATGATAACGTTCCACACGCTCGCCCCCATCATCGCCATGAGCGCGATGGCCAGCAGCACGCCCGGAATGGACATAAGGCCGTCGCAGATGCGCATGAGAATATGATCGAGCCTCTCGTTGTAGCACGCATAGGCACCGATCACCAAGCCGAGCACACTCGTCGCGAGCGTGACGGCAATGCCAACGCCAAGCGACACGCGCGCGCCCGCGATGACGCGGGCAAGCAGGTCGCGGCCAAAGTCATCGCAGCCAAAGGGATGCGCGGGCGAAGGTGCCGAAAGACGCAACGCCATCTCCTGCGCATTGGGATTAACCGTCCACACCAGCGGACCAACGAGCGCGATCAGCGCAATCGCCAGGAAAATGCAGCCGCCGACCACAAACCCCTTGTTGGCAAGAGCCTTCTTAAAGTTTGCCATCATGCATCGCCCCATTTGCGAGCGCGCGGGTCAAAAGCGCCGTAGGCAAGGTCGACGGCCAGATTGATCACTGAATTCAACAAGGCGATGACCAGCAGCACGCCCTGAATCACCGGATAGTCGCGACGCTCGATAGAGCTCGTGACCAGCTGGCCCAAACCGGGGATATTAAAAATAGCCTCAGTCACCACGGCACCCGTAATCAGGGCGCCAAAAGAATAGCCGACCGAGGTGAGAATCGGCAGCGCTGCGTTGCGCAGAGCATGGGCCAGCACAACGCGAACCTCGGAGACGCCCTTGGCACGCGCCGTCTTGACGCAGTCGAGCTGCATGGCCTCGATCACGCTCGAACGGGTCATGCGCATGAGCAGGGCCGCCTGCACGCATCCAAGCGATATGGCCGGCAACGCAAGATAGCGTAAATGGCTGAACCAGCCCTTCGATAGCGGCGCATAGCCGGCCACCGGGAACACACGCAACGTGACGGCAAACAGCCACATAAGCATGAGCGCCATCAAAAAGCCGGGTATCGCCACGCCCAAAAGAGCAACGACTCGCAAGACCGCGTCGGTGCGAGACCCATGTTTGAGGGCAGCGACGACGCCGCAGGGCAGTGCAATCAACAGCGCGATGAGCTGTGCCAGAAGCGCGAGCGATAGCGTGGGGCCAAAGTGCTCGGCGATCGCCTGCGTGACGGGCTGGCGCATAAAATACGAATCGCCCAGGTCGCCGGTAAGCACGCCGCCCATCCACTCAACGTAGCGCTGCGGCAGCGGCTCGTTGAGTCCCAGACTATCGTTGACGCGCTCGATCTGGTCGGCCGAAGCCTCCATGCCGAGCATCGAAGAGGCCGGGTCACCCGGTGTGAGATAGATAATCAAAAACACGACGACCGAGATGATAAGCATCACCGGAACCATCGCGCCTATACGTTTGAGCGTGTACTTCAACATGCGAGGCGTCTATTTCCCCTCTGAACGTGGACAGGGCGTGGCGGCCACAGGGGACCAGCCGCCACGCCATATATTGCATTACTCCGGACGCTTGGCATTCCAAACGATGGCGCCGTCGAGTACCTCGACGTCCTCGACGTCTGCCTGGGTGCCCGTGATGGAAGCGTAGTGGCAAAGCGGCTCGATGACGGCGATCTCATAGAGGCGCTCCTGAGCCTCGGCCCACTTCTTGGCCGCGGCGTCGGTGTCCTTGGCGGTGCGGGTCTCGGCCACGAGCTTGAGCGCCTTCTCGTCGGACAGGCCATAGAAGGCCTTGGAGACCGAGAGGGACTGGGCCGGGATGGGCTTGTAGTTGGTGGAGGCCACAAAGAGGTCCCACTGCTCGGGCTTGCCGGAGCGGATGTCCATGAAGGTCGCGAACTCATAGCTCTCGACTTCGGCGGTGAAGCCGGCCTTCTCGAGCTGCTCCTGCAGCGCGACGGTGGCGTTGTACATATCCTTGTAATCGGGGGTGGTCAGCAGCTTGACCGTCTCACCGGCATAGGAGGTCTTGGCCAGGGCCTTCTTGGCGGCCTTGGCGTCGGCCTGGTTGAAGTACTTCTTGCCCGCGTCAGTCGCCCACTGAGTGTTCTCGGGGTTGCCAAGGTTGGGATCGATGTTAAAGAGCTCTTTCTCGCCATAGGCGGCAAGAGCGGCCGCCTCGCAGTCGATAGCCATGAGGGCGCACTTGCGGATCTCCTCGTCGGCGAAGATGCCCTCGTTCATGTTGAGGAAGGCGGTCAGAACGCCGGCGTTATGGGTGTAGAGCTTGACGTCGTCGTTGCCGTCGAAGTCGTGGTAGTTCTCGGTGGGGATCTCGCCAGCGATATCGTACTCGCCGGTCTCAAACCCGCTCACGCGCGTGGAGGCCTCGGTCACGAACTGATAGTAGATGTCCTTGGTGGGCGCGGAGACCTTGCCGGTGTAGCCCGAAGCCTTGCCGTGAGCGGCGACATAGTCATCGTAGCGGGTGAGATGGACGTACTGGTCCTGCTTCCACTCCACAAACTTGTAGGCACCGGTACCCACGTACTCGGTCACGCCGGTATCGCCCGCGGCCTCGATGACCTCGGAGGGGAAGATACCCGGATACTGGGAGTGGTTGCCCAGGATGATCAGAAAGTCGATGGCGGGCTCGGTCAGCGTGCAGGTGACCTCGTGGTCGCCCGAGGCGGCGAAGGTGGCGCCGGGCAGCAGGTTCGCGGCGCGATCGTTGACGGCGAGCCAGCGGTTCATCGAGGCCACGACGTCCTCGGAGCCAAACTCCTTGCCGTTGTGGAAGGTGACGCCCTCGCGCAGCTTGATGGTGTAGGTCAGGCCGTCGTCGGAGACCTCATAGCCCTTGGCCAGCACGGGCTGGGGCTCGTAGTCGCTATCGAGGCCAAAGAGCGGCTCGACGACGTTGCAGATGACGTCCATGGTCACAAGCGACGACGTGGTGTGCGGATCGAGACCGTCCGGGCTCGCCGGGAGCGCGATCTGCAGCTCGTCGCGATACTC
>UQZC01000059.1 GCA_900545505.1 uncultured Collinsella sp. | reverse complement strand
CCGCCGGTCAGCTTGTAGCTCGAGGTGTCCTCAGCCTGCGACATAAGGCCGGAGCACGCCATCGCCGAGACGGAAAGCAGCATCGCCAGCACGCCGATGACCACCAGAACGATCTTGACGGTCTTAGACACGTACGTCTTGCGCTGCTTCTTGCGAGAGCTGGAGGCAGCGCGGGCCTGCTGCTCGGGCGTCGGCGCGGCCTCGGAGTTCTTTTTCTTATTTGCCATAGTTGGCCTTTCGCATAACGAATCGAACAAACGCCATTGTGTCACAACGCAGCCCCCGCGGCACGCTTGGTGCATTGGGGACAGATTAATCTGCACCATTTTGGTGCAAAGGGGACAGCTCTGGCAGCCGGCAGTTAGGGACAGTCCCCAAGTGCCGACTCAGCCCCACCTTAGAAGTGGCGGCGGATGGCGTCGACCATGCCCTGGGGCGTGGTCTGGCCGAGCACGTCGGCTGCGGCATCGGCGCCCATAAAGATGTTCATGAGTGCCTGCAGGGCCTCGACCTGGCCGCCCGGCTCGGCGATGCCCAGATTGATGACGATCTGCGCCGGCACCGGAGCGCCCATGCCAGCCATAGCGTTAAATGTCACGGGCGCGGCGGGCTTCACCACCGCGATATAGGGCTTGGCCACAAACCCCGGATCGGTATGCGGAATGGCAATGTTTGCCGCCGGCATAGCGAGACCCGTGGGATAGGCATCCTCGCGCGTGCGGACGGCATCGAGCCAACCGGATGCAATGTAGCCATGTGGTGCAAGCTCGCCCTCAAGCCGCGCGAACACCTCATCCGGCGTCGCACACTCCCAATCAAAAAACACCAGCTCAGGCGTAAACAGCGCTTCGTTATCCGCCATGCGCTCACCTCTCTCACCTAGCCACCTGCGACGTTCTTGAATGACTAGTCGTTAAAGAACGTCGCAGGTGACTACCCAAAACAAAAGGTGGCCACGCGCGTCTTGGCGCCAATGACCACCCTGACTACTCGGCTAAATTGTACTGTGCGCCGCTAGCCGCGAGGCGCGTCAATTGCGACCTTGCCGCTCTCCAGCACGTGAACGCGGCCGTCGGCGAGCATCTGCACGACCTCGGGATACAGCACGTGCTCGATCGCGTGGATGTGCTCCTCGAGCGTGTCGACGTCCCAGCCCTCCTCAACAGTCAGCGCACGCTGGGCAATGATGGGACCGTTGTCGTAGATCTCGTTGGCAAAGTGCACGGTCACGCCGGTCACCTTGACGCCGCGAGCAAACGCATCGTCGATCGCGTGGGCACCGGTAAAGCTCGGCAGCAGCGCCGGGTGCAAGTTGACCACGCGGTTGGGGAACGCCGCCAGCAGCGGGGTGTGCACCATACGCATGTAGCCGGCCATCACCACGTACTCGCAGCCGCGCTCGAGCAGCTCGTGCGCGATGATCTCGTCGGCGGCGATGGGGTCAGCATAGACATCCTTGGACAGCGTGAGCGTCTGGATGCCCGCGCGCTCAGCGCGCTGCAAACCCTTAGCCGAAGGACGGCTCGACACCACAAGCTCAATCGAAGCGTTGAGCTTGCCGGCGGCGATCAGATCGATCAGCGCTTGCAGGTTGGTACCCGAACCGCTGATGAGCACACCGATCTTGAGCGGCTCAGCCGTATCGGTGCCGGTCGGACGGGTGTAGGGCACAAAGCCCAAGCTCTCGGCAGCAGCCATCTGCTCGTTAGCGCTCATCGGAGTACACGACCTTACCGGAACCCTCAACGCACTCGCCCACGCGGAACGGCTTCTCGCCCAGCGCGACCAGGGCCTCGGTAACCGCGGCCTCGTCCTCGGGGGCGACGATCAGGCACAGGCCAACGCCCATGTTGAAGGTCTTGCATGCCTCGTTGGGCGCGAGCTCGGCCTGGCGCGACACGTAGGTGATGACGGGCGGAACGTCCCAACCCATCTCGGCGCCGTTGCGGGTGACCACGGCGTCGACGTCGTCGGCAAGCGCGCGGTTGAGGTTCTCGGTAATACCGCCGCCAGTAATGTGGGCGATAGCGTGCACGTTGGCGCCGCCGCGGAGCAACTCAAGAATCGGCTTGACATAGATGCGCGTGGGGGCCAACAGGGCGTCTGCCAGCGATGCGCCGCCGAGCTCCTCGAGCGGACGGCTCAGCTCCTCGGCCTTAGCGGCGGCCTCGGGCGTGCCCGGCTTAATGCCGTCGACGCCAATGACCTTGCGCACGAGCGAGTAACCGTTGGAGTGCACGCCGGTGGAAGGCAGGCCCAGAATCACGTCGCCGGGGCGGACGTTTGCGGGATCGAGCATCTTGGGACGGTCGACGAGGCCCACGGTAAAGCCGGCAAGGTCGTAGTCGGCCGGAGCCATGACGCCGGGGTGCTCGGCCATCTCGCCGCCCACGAGCGCGCAGCCCGCGAGCTTGCAGCCGTCGGCCACACCCTTGATGATCTTTGCCATGTGCTCGGCCTCAATGTGGCCGATGGCAACGTAGTCCAGGAAGAACAGCGGCTCGGCGCCCGAAGCCAAAATGTCGTTGACGCACATGGCGACCAGGTCCTGGCCCACCGTCTCGTGACGATCCATGATCTGGGCGAGCACAAGTTTGGTGCCCACGCCGTCGGTACCGCTGATCAGAATCGGGTCTTCCATATCCTTAAGCGCGGCGGCCGAGAATAAGCCACCAAAGCCACCGATACCGCCGATGACCTCGGGACGGTTGGTGTCCTTAACCATTTTCTTAATGGCGTCGACGGCGCGGCCGCCCTCGGCGGTATCGACGCCGGCGTCCTCATACGTCACATGCTTGCTGTCGCTCATCTGAGCCTTCCTCTCCCACTACCGTCCGCCGCGCGGGCGCCAAACGGTGCTCATAGTTGCGTTCATTTCGGCGCGCGCCATAACAGCACGCGCCGTCATATCAACAAAACAGCAGGTAAAACCTACCAAAATGAACCTGTCCCTACATGGCAGGTTTTAGGCCTCGCCGTGCTTCTCTTCCCAGCTGCGGTCGTCGTATTTCTCGACCACGGCGTCGTCGTCAAAGTGCAGCGGCTTATCCAGGTTGCGGGGCTTAAAGCCCTCCATAAACTTGTCGCGGCCAAAGCTCTCGGGAATCGCCACGGGGTAGCGGCCGGTAAAGCACGCATCGCAGTAACCGCCCTTGGGCATGACCTTCAGCAGGCCCTCGACCGAAAGGAAGGCCAGCGAATCGGCGCCGATATACTCGCAAATCTCGTCGACCGTCTTGTTGGCGCTGATAAGCTGCGACTGTACGTCGGTATCGATACCGTAGAAGCACGGCCAGATGACCTCGGGCGAGTTGATGCGGATATGAATCTCCTTGGCGCCAGCGTTGCGCAGCATCTTGACGAGCTGCACCATGGTGGTGCCACGCACGATGGAGTCGTCGATGACGACCAGGCGCTTGCCCTCGATGTTGTCGCGCAGCGGGTTGAGCTTCATGCGCACGCCCATGGCGCGCAACTCCTGCGTAGGCTCGATAAACGTACGGCCCACGTAGCGGTTCTTGATGAGGCCCTCGCCAAAGGGAATGCCGCTCTCGTGCGAATAGCCCTCCGCGGGCGGCAGGCCGGAGTCGGGCACGCCGATGACCAGGTCGGCCTCGACGGGCTCCTCATGTGCCAGCTGACGACCCATGTCATAACGGCAGGCGTAGACGCTCTTGCCGTTCATGATGGAATCGGGGCGAGCAAAGTAGACCTGCTCAAAAATGCAGTTAGCAGGCTCTTCGGCGGCAGGCACGCCCTGCTCGGACACAAGGCCCTCGGCGCTGATGCGCAAAATCTCACCGGGACGGACGTCGCGGACGTACTCGGCGCCCACGATATCGAGCGCGCAGGTCTCGGAGGCAACGACCCAGCCGCCGGCGCGCGTGACATGGGTGGTGGCGTCGACCGTCGCGGCGCCGTCCTGCGACGGCAGCTGCGAAACGGATGCGGCATCGGCCTGGTCCAGGCCCTCATCCACCAGCTTGCCCAGCACGAGCGGGCGAATGCCGTGCGGATCGCGGAATGCGTAGAGCGCCTGCTCGTTGATGAGCGTCATGGCGTAGCCGCCGCGCACGAGCTCCATGGTCTTGCGAATGCCCTCGCGCAGATGGCCAGTACGCTGAGTAAAGTAGCCGATGAGTTTGGTCGCGACCTCGGAATCCGAGTTGGAGAGGAACGGTACGCCCAGCTCGATCAGCTGGCGACGCAGCTCGTCGGTGTTGACGAGGGTGCCGTTGTGCGCGAGCGCGATAATGACGCTATTGATGGTAGAGAGGTGCGGCTGAGAGGCTTCCCAGCTCTTGGCGCCGGCGGTGCCGTAGCGCACATGACCCACGGCCAGCTGACCGGAGAGCGTCGACAAGTCGGCATTGGAGAACACGCGGTCGAGCAGGCCCAGATCCTTGCGGACCATAACCGTACCGCCGTCACCAACGGCGATTCCCGCCGATTCTTGGCCGCGATGCTGCAGTGCACGCAGGCCAAAGTACGTCAGTCGAGCCACGTCGCGATCGGGCGCCCAGACACCAAAAACGCCGCATTCCTCATGCAGCTGGTCAGAGTCCGGATCATACGTCGACATGGCGTTCACCTGTCCCGCGGCACGCTCGGCCGCGCGGATGGTTTCTTGAGACATGGCATCCCCTCAGAGCCTCGTATTTTGGCGTTACCCGCCTTATTATACGCACGGCGCGACGCGCTCCCCCGCGCATGAGCAGCGCTTTTTAAAAGCCCACCGAGCTTATTATCCGTTTTGCGACCAAACATTTTATTGGGTAGTCCACTCTCAGGGGCAACGGCCTCGAAGACTTCCCGTGCGCCGTGTCTCGCCCGCGCTAGGGGCTACATTGTTGCAATTGGGACGTTCGTCCTGTCTTTTAGCTGGTCGTCGGCGTATCCTTGTAGGCTACTACAAGACGAGAAAGGTAGCGTATGGATCGAAATCAACTCGACCCCAGTGTCCCCAGCACCACGGAGGCCAAGAAGATCCCCCTTATCATCAAGGTCTACGCAGTCCTGTGCACCCTATCTGGCGTGGGCACGCTCCCGTCAGTCGCCGTCTTTATGTGGCAGGTCATCACCGCACTCATTAACGGCAACGTCGCCGCTAAGCTCGGTGATAACACCCTGGTCGCGGTTGGCCTTATCGTCGCCGGCATTATGCTCTCGGCGGCAAGCGCGATCATCTTGATCGTCTTTGGCCTGGACCTCATCAAGGACCAGCGGCGCAATGCCGCCCGCCTGTCTTACGTCCTCATCGCATTTACCGTCGTGGAGCTTTTAGTTGACGTGATGCTCCAGGGCATCGGACCCTTCCTGCTGCGCCCCGCCGTCCAGCTTGTCATCCTCATTGCGCTGTCGGCCACCGTCGACCCCACGCTACGCCAGGAGCGCGAACTGCAGCGCCGTCTGCAAGAGATGCTCGACCGCGATGCCGCCGCCGAGGGGATGCTCGGCCGCGACGAAACCGGCGAGGGCTACATCAAGCTCAACTACTTCAACCTGTTCTGGGTATTCTTCGTCTGCAGCGTGTTAGGTCTCATTCTCGAGGAAGTCTGGTATATGGTCGTCGTCGATCCCGGCGTCTATCAGGACCGTGCCGGTATGCTATTTGGCCCCTTTAGCCCCATCTACGGATTTGGCGCGGTGCTCATGACCATGGCGCTCAACCGCTTCTATAAAAAGAATCCTCTGATCATTTTCCTGGTAAGTGCCCTGATCGGCGGCGCTTTCGAGGTGTTTGTAGGCTGGTTTATGCAGACCTCATTTGGCGTGGTGTCGTGGAGCTATTCACACATTAGGCTATTCGGCATGCCCGATCCCATCGCGGTATTGACCGGGGGACGCACATGCACGCCGTTTGCCTGCATGTGGGGCCTGGGTGGCCTCATCTGGATCAAGGTCTTGCTGCCGCGCCTGCTTAAGCTCATCAATATGATTCCATGGAAACGCCGCTACTCTGCTACCGTCATCCTGACCGCCGTCATGTTGATCGACGGCGTCATGACGTTGCAATCGCTCGACTATTGGTATCAGCGCGTCAACGGAACCGTTCGAAATATTCCCGTCGCACAGTTCTATGACAAGCATTTCGATAACGAATATATGGAGAACCGTTTTCAGAGTATGACCATGAGCCCCAAGGACGCCACACGCGTGTAGCAAACGCCAGAGCAAAATAGCTCCAACACATCAAAGCCCGCTGGCAGATCTACATGAACTGCCGGCGGGCTTTCGCTATAGACAGACTCGGATTGCCGACGAGGCCTTACACCTCGCGCTCGACCTCGCTCACGCACTCGTTCTTGATGGTGCCGACGAGCGACTGCAGCGCATCGACCACATGCGGGCGAATGTCCCCGCCAATGAGCACGAGCATGATGTCGTCACCTACGGCAAGCTCGCCGCTTGCCAGCCACACGCGCACATAGCCGATACCCGGCATCGCGCGCGTGGCCTCGATAGCAGCCTGCACTTTCTGAGCATCGAAGCCGAACACCATGCCGCCCACCCTGCGCCCGGGAGCTACGCCATCGGTTTCGATCCCGCGGACCTCGGACTTGGGCGTCGCGCGCACCACACCGTTATGTGTCAGATACATACCGCACGCAGGTGCCGACGAATCGGCCTTGGCCTCGCGCAGCCAAGCATCAACCGAAGGCATCGTTTTGCCATTCTCAAGCATCATTTCTCCCTTACCGTCATCGAGTAGCCAATTTGGAACGGGGCTTTTTTAGCTACTCTCGAACAACTTATTCCTCGACCGGCGTGAGCACCATGACGGCACGCGTGTTGCTCAGCGATAACGAACGACAGGTCACAAGCGTTGCCACCTTGGTTGCCGAAGCGGCACGATCGATGGCATCGCTCGCCACGGCAGAGGCACCGTCGAGCATCTCGGACAGGTAGTTCTTGAGCCCGTCGTCGCCCTCAAAATTGGGCGTGCGCGCCTTGGCATACGTGTCCTCGACAACTTTGGTCGCCAGTGGTCGCAGTTTATAGGTGGCGTCGCGCGTGATGTAATACACGTACTCTATGCTGTCGAACGTCGCCTGATCGGTCGTATCCGAGATCACATTGAACATCGATCCGTCGTTCATGTGGTGGCCGTAGATCGTGGTCTGCTGGTCAACCATTCCCGGCGCGGTATCGTCACTGTCCAAGAAAATCGCACCCGATGCATTGGACGTACCGTCAAACAGCGTGTTGAGGTATTTGGAGTTGTTATTGGACTGCACCACGGGATAGTTGATGTTGGTTCCCGGCGCGTAAATCCAACCCACAATCTCGGGGTTTGTCTGAGCAAGCGCATCGAAGTCGATAATCGGCACGCCGCTGGCGTCCTTATCGCTTACATATTGCTTCTCGATTTTCTGATACGACTCGCTCGCCTGCTTATAGCCAATCTGAGCATTAATAAAGATAGCGGCGGCGGCGACAATCAGACCGATACCGATGATGATGAGCAGAATGGGAATAATGGAGCGGCGCTTTTTGCGCGGCGGCTCGGTGTAATCCGACGGCGCGGCATGCGATGAAGACCGGGGCGGCTTCTTAGCGTTGCTATAAGATGAAGGTCGATATGCGGCTGGCGCGTCCTGTCGACGATGCGTCGCCGGTGTCACGGGGCGCGGCGCGCGCGGCTGCTGAGGAGAGGATGCCCGACCCTGCTGCGCCGCATGGGCAGCACCCGGCTTCGATGGATCGGGAATCTGAGAAGCCTTGAATCGTTTTCCCTGATAGTCGGACATGGCTCTCCTTATACTGCGGTGAAACGGCAGAACGCCTAGGCGTCGGCCATCTCCTGCTTCATCTTCTCGATAACCTTGCGGTACTCGGGGTCGCAAGCGCCTAGAATCTGCGTGGCGTAGATGGCGGCGTTCTTGGCGCCGTTGATGGCAACGCAGGCCACGGGCACGCCCGAAGGCATCTGCACCATCGACAGCAGCGAATCCATACCGCCCAGGTCACTCGTCTTCATAGGCACGCCGATGACCGGCAGCGGCGTAAAGGCAGCCACGACACCACCCAGGTGAGCGGCCTTGCCGGCGGCGGCGATAATCACTTTGATACCGCGATCGGCAGCAGTCGAAGCCCACTCGTGGACCTTCGCCGGCGTGCGGTGTGCGCTCGCAATGACGAGCTCATAGGGCACGCCCAGCGCCTCGAGCTCGGCGGTGCAGCCTTCCATAACGCCCAGATCGGACTTGGAACCCATGATGATCCCGACAACCGGCTTTTGATCTGCCATAAACAAAGACCTCCTGTTGAGAGCGGTGACGCGGCGGATCCGCGACCCTTAACTACTGAGAGTAGTATAGCCGCTCCCGTCCCTGC
>UQZC01000058.1 GCA_900545505.1 uncultured Collinsella sp. | reverse complement strand
GACGGTCCCGGGCTGACAATTTCGACTGTAATGGACGTTCTTAAATGACTAGTCATTCAGGAACGTCCCCAATGACTACTCTTTAAGTGCGTCCCCAATGAGCACCCAATGAGTGTGTGGGCGAGCAGATTTTTCCGCTCGCCGATTTGTGTCTTGAAAAATGTATATAACGACTATAACGTAGTGTGAAACATATTGGAAACAATACCGAGGAGGCTGCGTTGAAGAAAAGCAATCTGGGCTATGTGCTGGTGCTGATCGCCGCGCTTATGTGGGGCAGCATCGGAATCTTTGTAAACGGCATCTCGGCCATGGGTGTTTCGTCTCAGAGCATGGCGGCCTTTCGCCTGTTGTCGGGTGCCGTCTTAATGGCTCCGGTCTTGGCGTTCATGGGTTGCCAGGGAGGCGATCGTGAGGGAAAAGCATCGGGTCCCCTGGCACTGTTCAAGGCAAGTCCTAAAGAGCTTGTTCCCTGTGCGCTTCTTGGCATTATCGGCCTCGCCACCGCTAACACGCTTTATTACGAGTGCATGGGCGAGGTGGGCATGTCCACGGCCTCGGTGCTGCTCTACACCTCGCCGGTGTTTGGCGTCATGTTCGGCCGCGTGCTTTATCGCGAGGATGTGACTCCCAACAAGCTCGTTGCCATCGCTTTTAATATCGGTGGCTGTGTACTTGCAGTGACCAATGGCGACCTTTCCGGTTTCCATTTTTCGGTTTGGGGCGTCACGTCGGGCGTGATCGCGGGCTTTTGTGGCGCGTCACTCGCGGTGTTTAGCCGGATAGCAACCAAGACGGTCCACCCGCTGGCTGTCACGTTTTGGGGCCTTGTTTTTGGCGGTGCGGTTATGGCGGCTATCGCGGCTCCGTGGCCAGATGTCGCCGCGGCAATGTCGCCACAGCTGCTGCTGCTGTTCTTTGGTTTTGGACTCATCCCCACAGCTGTGGCCTATGTCTTATATATGCAGGGTCTGTCCATGGGGCTCGAGACGTCGAAAGTTCCCGTCGTAATGTCATTCGAGACGGTCGTCACCGTACTGCTGGGCATTGGTGTCTACGCCGAGCCCGCCGGCGCGATCAAGGTCCTGGGCATCGTGCTGGTGCTCGCGTCCATCCTGATTATGAACACCGACTTCTCCAAGCTGCGCAACAGTGTGTTTGTCGGTCATGTCATTGAGAGCATGACCTTTAAGCCCAATGCGTGGTGGACCGAAAAATCTCAGGACATGGATCTGTTTAAGGAACGCACCGGCATTGCGCTGGAACCCACCGTACAGGAAAGCCCCTGGTACTTCGTGCGATAGGGGATTGCGCGCAGGGTCTGACCTGGGGTTATCCAGCTAGCGCCGGCCTACCCAGCCAAACGTTTCGAGTACGTTAAACCCGTCAACGGTCGATTTTCACCCGCGAACGGTCTTTATACTAATTAGCAATATAAGCAACGTATAAGACGTTATAATGACCATAACGAAAAGGAGGAGGCAAGATGAATCAGATCATTCTCGCATCTCATGGCGGCCTGGCCGCAGGCGCCAAAGACACGCTCGAGATGGTTCTCGGCGACGTGTCGAACGTCCACGTCGTGTCGCTTGCTCGTGACGACAAGGAGCCCATCACCAATAAGGTGGACGCCATGATCGCCACGTTCAACGCGGACGACACCGTCTATGTGCTGACCGATATGCTCGGCAGCTCGGTCAACAACAGCATGGTCGAGCTTTCCAAGAACGGCACGAAGTTCACGGTTGTCAGCGGTTTCAACATCCCGCTGGCGCTCACGCTCGCTATGAGCCCCGTCCCCGTCAAGGGTGCCGAGCTCGCAGCCCTCATCAACGAGGCCCGCACCGGTCTGACCAACCCCAACGCACCGGTCGAGGCTGCCGCGGCTCCCGCCAAGAAGGCCAAGGCGTCCCGTCACAGCTCCGGTCCCGCCAAGATCGTCCTCGCACGTCTTGATTACCGTCTGCTGCACGGCCAGGTCGTCTTTACCTGGACCACCAAGGTTCAGGCCGAGCGCATCATCGTCGTCGACAACAACGCCGCCAACGATGACATCAAGAAGGGCGCTCTTAAGCTGGCCAAGCCCCAGGGCGTGCGCCTGAACGTCTTCACCGTCGAGCGTGCCCTCGCCAAGATGGACAAGCTCAACACCCTCGGCGAGCGCGTCATGTTCGTCTTTGGCAACACTGCCGAGATGCTGCAGTTCTGCCAGGGCTACAAGCTCGACGCCATCAACCTGGGCGCCACCGCCAACCACGACGGTGCCGATCAGGTCGGCGGCAAGGACAGCTCCGTCTTTCTCGACGCCACCCAGAAGGCCGACGTCAATCAGCTGCTCGACATGGGCATCAAGCTCTATGTTCAGCAGACCCCTACGTATCAGAGCGTCGACATCGACGCCAAGCTGTAATCAACCAGGCTTTTGCCTGACTGAAAGGAGAAGGGTATGAATACGTTCATCAGTGCGGTGCTCGTCGGCCTCGTCGGCGTGTTCTGCATGTGGGACTCCCGCCTGCTCGGTCGTCTTAACTTCGAGCAGCCCCTCGTTGGCGCTACGCTCGTCGGTCTGCTGCTGGGCGATGTGCCCACCGGCCTTGCCGTCGGTGCCGCCGTCGAGCTCGTGTCCATGGGCCTGGTGCAGGTCGGCGCTGCCGTTCCGCCCGATATGGTCCTGGGCGGCATCGTGGCCGCTGCCTTCGCATGCCTGACCGATGCTTCCGCCGAGACCGCCATGACGATCGCCATCCCGGTCGCCGTCCTGGGTCAGCTCCTCGGCATTGTCTTCCGTTCCATCATCGCCGCCCTCACCCATGTGGCCGATAGCGCGATCGATAACGGAAAGTTCAAGACCGCCTACCGTATGCACATCTGCGCCGGCTCCGGTCTGTACGCCATCATGTACTTCCTGCCGATCTTCCTCGCCGTCTTTG
Source organism: uncultured Collinsella sp. (assembly GCA_900545505.1). Taxonomy (GTDB): domain Bacteria; phylum Actinomycetota; class Coriobacteriia; order Coriobacteriales; family Coriobacteriaceae; genus Collinsella. Next base: position 5,408 of record UQZC01000058.1, on the reverse strand, counting down.
TTGGCACCGACCTGGTTCAGGCCATCGTCAACATGGTTCCCGAGTGGCTGTCCACTGGTCTTAACGTTTCGACCAAGATCATGACCGCCTACGGCTTGGCCCTGCTGCTCACCATGATGATCAAGAAGGGTATGACTCCGTTCCTGTTCATCGGTTTCCTGCTCGCCGCTTATCTCAACCTGTCCGTCATCGCGGTCGCTCTGATCGGTGTGTGCCTGGCTGTCGTCTTCATGGGCTTCAAGTTCAACGGTTCCCATGCAGCCGCCGGTGTCGATTCCGACTACGATCCGCTCGAAGACGACGAAGACTAAGGAGGAACACACTATGGCAACCGCAACCAAGGACGTGTCCCTGAACAAGAAGGTCAGCCAGTTCTTCTGGCGCTCCTGGGCCATCCAGGCCTCTTGGAACTACGAGCGTCAGATGAACATGGGCTTCCTCTACGGCATGGTTCCCACGCTCGACCGCCTCTATCCCGACGAGTCTGACCCCAAGCAGCTCGAGGCCAAGAAAGAGGCTTACCACCGTCACATGGCGTTCTACAACTGCACCCCGCAGACGAGTGCTTTCATCCTGGGCCTCGCCGCCTCCATGGAGGAGGAGTACGCCAAGGATCCCGAGAACTTCGATCCCGATTCGATCAACGCGGTCAAGACCTCCCTCATGGGTCCGCTTTCCGGCATCGGTGACTCCTTCTTCCAGGGCACCATCCGCGTTATCGCCTTTGGTCTGGGCGTTCAGCTGGCTCAGCAGGGCTCCATCATGGGCCCGATCCTGGCCATGCTCATCTCCATCGTCCCCTCTGTGCTGATCACTTGGTTCGCAGCCAAGATGGGCTATCAGGGCGGCCACGAGTACCTGAGCAAGCTTCAGGGCGGCGACCTCATGGAGAAGCTCATGTATGTCTGCGGCATCGTGGGTCTTATGTCCGTGGGCGGCATGATCGCCACGCTGATCGGCGCCACCACCCCGCTGCAGTTCGCTGAGGGCACCGTCGTGATCCAGGACATCCTGGACGGCATGATGCCCCAGATGATCTCCCTCGGCCTCACCGGCCTTATGTACTGGCTCATCAAGAAGAACGTCAACACCGGTTGGCTTCTCGTGATCGCCATCGTGGGCGGCATCGCCCTCTCCGCGGCCGGCATCCTGGCCTAGTCGCGACCAAGCGCCTAACCGCTTTCCCCCGGGGGCCTGCCTGGCATCCCATACCCCAGGCAGGCTTCCATCCCTATACGTGACAAAGGGCAGTCCCTTTGTCACATCCTCAACGGGCCGGCGACTCGGCCCAAACCACGGTAACCCTGCGAGCGCCCGGCAATGTGGCGCCGCAAAAATCGAAAGGAATGTGTCAGATGTACGAGATCGACCTTAACCTCCCTAAGCAGATCGTCGCTGACGTCCTGTCCAACCACGAGATCCACAGCGTCGCCTTCGTCGGCTGCGGCGCTTCCATGTCCGACCTTTACCCCGCCAAGTACTTCCTGGCCAACAACACGGACAAGCTGAACGTTCAGATCTTCACTGCTAACGAGTTCAACTACGACACGCCCTCTTGGGTCAACGAGCACACCTTCGTGATCACCTGCTCCCTCGGTGGCTCCACGCCCGAGACCGTCGAGGCCAACAAGACCGCCAAGAAGCACAACTGCCCGGTCGTCTCCCTCACCAACAAGGCTGGCTCCGCTCTGACCGTCGACGCCGACCACGTCATCGTCCACGGCTTCCACGCCAACTACGCTGCCAAGTGCGAGAAGCCCGGCTACGCCATCGCTCTTGCTCTCGAGATCCTTCAGCAGACCGAGGGTTATGACCACTACGAGGACATGATCACCGGCCTCACCAACATCTTCGATCTCTGCGAGAACGCCGCTCAGCACTGCAAGAAGCTCGCCAAGAAGTTCGCCGAGGACTTCAAGGACGACAAGATGATCTACTTCATGGCTTCCGGTGCCTCCGAGAAGATGGCTTATTCTCACGCCGCCTTCCTGTTCACCGAGATGCAGTGGATCGACGCCGCCGCCTACAACACCGGCGAGTACTTCCACGGCCCGTTCGAGGTTTCCACCGAGGGTAAGCCCTACGTCTTCTTCATGTCCGATGGCGCTACCCGTCCGATGGACGCCCGCGCCCTCACCTTCCTTGAGCGCATGGGCGCCAAGGTCGCTCTGATCGACTCCAAGGACTACGGCCTGGCCGACGCCGTGCCCGCGAGCGTCGTCACCTACTTCAACCCGCTGCTGCACCTCGCCGTTATGCGCGAGTACGGCAACCAGATCGCCGAGGCCCGTCAGCACCCGCTGACCATGCGTCGCTACATGTGGAAGCTTTCCTACTAATCACAAGTAAGTAGACCTTACGGGTTGATTGAGAGGGGATGGGGTTTGCGCCCCGTCCCCTTTTTTGCTCTGGGGAGGGCGTGTCTGTCGCGTCATAAAACCCCAGATAAAACCTACCAAAATAAACCTGTCCCTTTTTGGCAGGTAGGAGGAGATGCGTATGATCAAGGCAGTGCTGTTTGACATGGACGGCGTGCTGGTCGATACCGAGTGGTTCTACAACCGCCGCCGCGTGGCGTTTATGGAAGAGAAGGGGTTCCACTTTGACGAGATTCCCGATCTTTCGGGGTCTAACGAGCCGGCCATTTGGGAGGCGCTGGTGCCCGACGATGTTGAGCTGCGCGAGCGCCTACGCGTGGAGTACAAGCAGGTCTACAGCCCGGACCACCCCGTTCCGTATGCCGAGCTGCTCAACGAGCAGACGGAGCCGGTGATGCGTGAGCTGCATGAGCGTGGCGTGAAGTGTGCCATCGCGAGCTCGTCCTATCGCGAGTTGATCGACGAGCTGGTGGAGATTGCCGGTATCGCCGACGTGCTGGACTACACCATCAGCGGTCACGAGTGCAGTGCGTTTAAGCCCGACCCCGAGATCTACCTGCGTGCCATGGAGGCGCTGGGGGTGGAGCCTGCCGAGTGCCTGGTTATCGAGGATTCGCCTTTGGGCATCGAGGCTGGTAAGCGCTCCGGCGCCCGCGTCCTGGCGCTGCGTCCGCACGAGGGTGTCAACCTCGATCAATCGCGAGCCGATGCCGTTATCGATAATCTGACCGACATTTTGGCCGCTTTGTAGCGTCAATCCGCCGCGAGAAGCACTGATTCACGCGTCTTTTGCTGCGGATTGGCTTAATTTGTCATCTATTTGGATCCGTTTGGCTTCGATTCGGACTAAGTGAGTAGACTTTTTGGTGCAGGACGAGCACAAAGCGCATCTGCTCTAGTAAAACCGCAGGTCACAGGGGTGGCGGTTTTGGGTGTGCTCTGCAGGTCGCGTAAAGTCTACTCACTTGTAATTTGGGCCTTTGGTCGTGGGGTTGCTGGTCCCGCTTTGGTTGTCGAGAGAGGGTGAATTGAAGCGCCCCTGCACGCTCCATGCTACAATCGCGGGCATACCCCACAACTACATCTGCCTTCGAAAGGAGCCTGCGTGGCGAACGCCATCGATCAGCTCACGGACCGAGTGCTCGTACTCGGCCGCCTCACCATCGTCCGCCGCGCCATTACTGCCGTGGCGGTCACGATTTCCGCCGTTCTCCAGACATTCCTGATCCAGGCGTTCATTCAGCCCGCCGACCTGCTTCCGAGCGGCCTCACCGGCGTTGCGGTCCTGCTCGATCGCGTTACCTCGCTGGGCGGCGTTCACATCGACATTTCGCTCGGTATGCTCGCGCTCAACATCCCCGTGGCGCTCCTATGCTGGAGCGGCATTAGCAAGCGCTTCGTCATCTTCTCGATGATGCAGGTCGTGCTCTCGTCGCTGTTCCTCAACGTCTTTCACTTCGCTCCATTTTTGGGCGACAAGATCATGCTCATCATTTTTGGCGGTGTGGTCTCGGGTCTGGGCGCTGCCATCGCACTTAAATCCGGCGCATCCACCGGCGGCACCGACTTTATCGCGCTGTGGGTTTCCAACCACACGGGCAAGACCATCTGGGGCGTCATCTTTGGTTTCAACTGCTTTATCCTGGCGATCTTTGGCTTTATGTTTGGCTGGGACAAGGCGGCGTATTCCATCGTGTTCCAGTTTATTTCGACCAAGACCATCGACAGTTTCTATCGTCGCTACGATCGCGTGACGCTGCAGATCACGACGCGTAAGGCAGACGAGGTCATGACTGCCTACGTAAACCATTTTCAGCACGGCATTAGCTGCGCCGAGGTCGTCGGCGGATATAGCCGCGAAAAGATGTACCTGCTGAACACCGTTGTCTCGACCTACGAGAGTCAGGACATTATCAAGCTGGTGTGCGACGTTGATTCCGGCGCCGTGATCAATGTGTTCCACACGCTCAACTTTGTGGGCGGCTGGTGGGGTGGTCATGTCGACGAGCCCATGCCCGCGGCCGTTCCCGATCCCGACAAGCCCGCACGCATGGCCAGCAGGCAGGCGCGCCTCATCGAACAGGACAGCCTGCAGCAGGACGACGGCAAGTAGGGTATTGGCATTTTGCCGGTCCTGCGCAACCCATCCGAACGAGCTCCCCCGAAAGCCCCGTTGCTTTCGAGAGGCTCTCGTTTGCCCAGATAAAACCTACCAAAATGAAGCTGTCGCTTTTTGGTAGGGAGGGTGTATCGTTTTATCATTATGAGGTAATATGAAACTAGACGTTATATACGTATTAGTTATTTCGATATTTCGATAAGAGTGATTAGATATGCCTGCGCCCAAAAATGCACCGCTTTACCAGCAGATTTACGACGAGATCAAGGACGCGATCGAGAAAGGTGTTTATGCACCCAAGGAGCGTATTCCGTCCGAGCTTGAGCTAGCCGAGCAGTACGACGTGAGCCGCATTACGGTGCGCCGCGCCGTCGAGGAGCTGTGCTCCGATGGCTACCTGGTTAAGCAGCAGGGCCGTGGCACCTTTGTCTCCACGCCGCACATCAACCGCCAGTTTCACGCCTCGACGCTGCAGACGTTTACCGCGCTGTGTGCCGGCAACGGCATGAAGGCCGGTGCGCACGTGATCGATCGCCAGATCGTTCCGGCGCGCCAAAACGAGATGGAGTTCTTTGGCCTGCAGAAGGATGCGCTGCTGCTGCATATCAAGCGCGTGCGTACGGCCGACGGCGAGCCCATCTTTGAGGAGAACATCTTTGTGCCGTTTGACGCCTACCGTGAGCTGTTGACGGCCGATCTTGAGGACAAGTCGATTTTTGCCGAGGTCGAGCGTGTTGGCGGAACGCCGATTGTCTCGGTTGGCTACCGCACGGTCGAGGCCGTTCGTGCCAATACCGAGCAGGCGGCCGAGCTGGGCATTGCTCCGCACGATCCGCTGCTCAACCTGCGTGCCGGCTTCACGGGCCCCAATGGCTATGACGATAAAGCGCATCGAGAATAGATGGATTGCT
>UQZC01000057.1 GCA_900545505.1 uncultured Collinsella sp. | reverse complement strand
GGATCGATAGTGTGGCGCGGCTGCGGGGTCTTTGCCGGCGAGATCGACATGTCGCCATGACGGCAATCGCCCGCGTCAACCCACGCTATATCGACGAAGTCAAATCTAGCTACTCGGCCCAAAACAGCGGTTCATCATCGCTCAACGGTCCCGAACGTTCCTGGCTCAAAGCAAATGACAACACCATCACGCTCGGCTACATTACGGGCAAACTCCCCTACTGCAACGAGGACGAAGACGGCGAAATGGAAGGCTCGCTCGCATCGCTTGCGACGACGCTACACGATAAATTTGGCATTACGGTCAAAACCGTCGCCTTTGATAGCTACAAGATGATGTCGAAGGCCCTGTCAAAGGGAAGCATAGACGTTGCGCTGCCGGTATACCGAGATTACTGGTTTGCCGAGCAAACAGGCGTTGTGCAGTCGATATCGTTGGGGACCATATCCCTCACCGCCATCTACACCGGCAGCAACCTGAACAAAGACCTTCAGAACATCGCCTGTACCAAATCATCGTTTGTCAACAAAAATGCGCTTGAAAGCCTGTTCCCCACAGCGACCGTAACCGAATACCAATCCGACGATGAAGTGTTCGACGCCCTCAGGAAGGGAACGGCGCACTGCATCGTCGCTCCCAGTTCACGCGTAAAAACCATCGGTGACCGTTATGATCTTGAGGACTGCGAGACGGTCGAGCTCCCTGGCACCTGTGAGCTCTCGTGCTGGATTTCGCGCGGAAAGCCCGAGCTGTTGGGAATCATCAACAAGGGCATCATCAATGCCGGAGAATCGCTCTCCGCAAGCAATTACTCCTCCACGTCGTACACAGCCCAAGAATCCGACACGCTTCGATTCCTTTATCGCAACCGCGCCGCTATTGCCGCTGCCCTCATCGGTATGTTGTCGGTCGGCATCGTCCTGCTCATCTGGACGCTCGTGCGCGCTCGAACCGAGCGCGAAAAAGCCGACGCCGCCAACGCCGCTAAGACGGCATTCCTCACGCGTATGAGCCACGACATCCGCACGCCACTCAACGGCATCCTGGGTCTTATCGAAATTGAGGAATTGAAAGACGGCGACATGCAGGCCGCCCGCGAAAGCCGCGCCAAGGCGCGTGTTGCCGCCAATCACCTACTCTCGCTGATCAACGACATCCTCGAGATGGGCAAAATCGAAGACCGCAAGCTAACTCTGGAACATGCGCCTTTTAACCTCAAAGAGCTCTGTGACGATACGCTGGTGCTGTGCAAGCTCCGCGCATCCGATAACGGCATCACAATGCAGGACAATAGTCTGCCGTACGCCACGGGGCCATACATGATCGGCAGTCCCACCCATATCCGGCAGATCATAATCAACCTGTTAGACAACAGCATTAAGTACAACAAGCACGGCGGCTCCGTCACCTTTAGTTCAAAGACCAAGCCACTCGATGATGGGCGCGCACTCTTTTGCTTTAGCGTTTCGGATACCGGCATTGGCATGGCTCCCGAGTTTTTAAAGCATATCTATGAACCGTTTGCCCAAGAAGGTGACGATGCGCGCAGCAAGTTCCAAGGAACCGGCATGGGCATGCCAATCGTCAAGTCGCTTATTGAACTGATGGGCGGTACGATTGAGATTTCGAGTGAGGTTGGCGTGGGGAGTACGTTCAACGTCCAGATTCCGCTCGATATCGACAAGAACCCTCAGGCGCGGGCAGATACGGTCGAGAGGGTGCTCGACTGCTCGCTCGCCGACATGAACGTGCTGCTCGCCGAAGACAACGAATTGAATGCCGAGATTGCCCAGGCGCTGTTAGAATCCGAGGGCGTCGTGGTCACCCGGGCCGCCAATGGCAACGAAGTCGTCGATCTGTACTTGTCGCATCCCGCCGGCAGCTTCGATGCGATTCTGATGGACATCATGATGCCGGGCATGGACGGCTATGAGGCAACCCGCGCGATTCGTCTGAGTGAGAAGGTCGATGCAGCCGCTATCCCCATCATCGCGCTCACCGCCAACGCCTTTGCCGAGGACGCCAAGGCGGCACACGATGCCGGCATGAATGCCCATCTGTCCAAACCGATCGACTTTAACAAGCTCAAAAACATACTCGCCCGCATCAAGAAAAACGGATCCGTTTCGCTATAGTTTTTGCAGCAACCACGCACGACCAGAAAGGAAGCCAACGATGTTTAGGCCCTTACGTCGAAAGAAACGCGCCATCACCGACAAGGAAGCGCGCGAACTGCTCGCTACCTGCAAGCGCGGCGTCTTTGCCGTCAACGGCGACGATGGCTACCCTTATGCCATTCCCGTCAACTACTTCTTCGACGCCGAGCACGACAAGATTTATTTCCATGGCGCCAAGGCTGGCCACAAGGTCGATTCACTCAAGCGCGATGACAAGGTCTGCTTTACCGTTTACGGCAACGAGTGGTACAAGGACGGTGACTGGGCTCCCTACGTTATGAGTACCGTGGTCTTTGGCCGCTGTCGCCTGGCGAATGACACCCCCGCTTTTATCGAAGATAAAGTTCGCCAGCTCGCGCTTAAGTACTACCCTTCTGCCGAAGAAGTCGAAGAGGAAATCGCCAAGGACATTAAGGGCGTCCAGCTCTACGAGATTACAATTGAGCATCTTTGCGGCAAGCAGATTCAAGAAAAGTAAGCCTCTCAGCAGGTCTGCGCCCAATGGTTACAGATGCCTTACCACACGGGGCCTTCTAGCCAACTTGGCAGAAGGCCCCACATGCAGCGCACGCTTACCGTGCATTAAAAACGTAGCGGTCCAGGCGGTCGCACGCTTCCCTCACGCGCGAAAGCGGCAGCGCCAGATTCACGCGAATGTGGCAGGGCCCGTGGAACGGGCGGCCGTCCTGATACCCGACGCCCACGCGCGCCCCCTCGTCGAGCAGCCACTGAATATCGCGGCCATGCTCGCGGCACCACTCGGTGCAGTCCAGAAACACCATGTACGTGCCCTGCGGACGTGAATAGGACACGCCCCCAAAATGCACGTCCACGTAATTGCAGAAGTACTCGATATTACCGGCAAGCACCTGGTTGAGCTCGTCCACCCACTCGTAGCCTTGCGGCTGGTAGGCACCGATAAGCGCATGCATGGAGAGGACATTCATCTCGTTGTAGTGAGTCTTGTCGGACACGGCGCACATGCGGTCACGCAGCGTCTCGTTGTAGACAATGTGGTAGCTGCCGACCAGGCCCGCCAGGTTGAACGTCTTGCTGGGCGCGTAGAGGGCAACCGTACGCATGCGGGCATCCTCGCTCACCGACTGCGTCGGGATATGCTTGTGTCCCGGCAGGATGATATCGGACCAAATCTCGTCCGAGATCACCACGCAATCGTGCTGGCGATAGATATCCATGGCGCGCTCAATTTCGCCGCGCTCCCATACGCGGCCGCAAGGATTGTGCGGCGAGCAGAACACCGCGGCATGGATGTGGTTTTGGGCGAGCTTGCGCTCCATGTCCTCAAAGTCCATACGCCACACGCCCCGGTCGTCGAGCTTAAGCGGGCTGTGGACAATGCGATAGCCCGCGGCTTCGATGGACTTGGTAAAGCCGATGTAGGTAGGGCTGTGGACCAGCACCGCATCGCCCGGCTGGACATACGCGCGCAGCGTCGACACGACCCCGCCCAGCACGCCGTTTTCGTAGCCGATGTGCTCGGGCGCCAGGCCCTCGACGCCATTACGGCGGCTCTGCCATTCGATGATGCGGTCGAAATACTCGGGGTGCGGGTTAAAGTAGCCAAACATGGGATGCTGGGCGCGCTGAATGATGTGCTCCTGGACCGTGGGCACCGTGGCGAAGTTCATGTCCGCCACCCACATGGGAATGCGGTCGAAGCCCTCGTCGGGTGCGTTCGGGGCCATACCGGGGACCTCACCCCAGGAGTCAACGGCAATGGAGTCCATGCCGTGGCGGTCGATAAGCGAGCTAAAGTCGTATTTCATGCTGAGCTCCCGTGCAAAGTAGGCTGTTTCGATAGGCGTTATTGTCCACCAGCGTGGGCAGTTTTGGAGCGGGGTTTGGCGCTTAATTTGACGGGTGCAGACGAATGGCAGGTTAGCCCCGCGCGTCGTTGACGGCGATTACGGTTAGCTGGGTTTCATCGACCGTAAAAGATATGTCGAGCCCGGCGTAGGCCAGATGATAGACGCGGTTTGGCTCGTGCTTGCTGCCCGCGCGACGCGGATCTTGGCGAAGGACCTCGACCAAGCCGGGGAGCTTTGTGGGCGAGACCATATCCTGCAGCGCATGCGGAAACTCTACGTCGAGCTCTTGCCACGGCGCGTCTTCAATCCAGCCGCCCGTCGCATCCAGGTGGCAGTCCGCAAACGGGATGTAGGGCTTGATATCGTAGATGGGCGTGCCGTCACGCAGGTCGGCCCCCAGCACATGAATGATGGGGCCATCGTCGGTGAGCTCGACACGATCGAGCTTGACGCAGGTAAGCCCAATGGGATTCGGGCGAAACGGACTGCGCGTGGCAAACACGCCCACGCGCTCGGCTCCACCCAGACGAGGCGGGCGCACGGGTTTCGACCATTTTGCGTTGGTGCCGGACCTGTCCTGCGACTTGGCATCGGCAGCTATGTCGTTTGCCGTGCCGCCGGGCGTTCCGTTTTCGAAGCGCCACAGCAGCCATAGGTGAGAGAAGGAGTCCAGGCCCTCAACTGCTGCATTGGAGGCAAATTCCGGCTCAAAAACGATGCGCCCCTGCAGATGGGGCGCCAAAAAGCTGTTGCGCGGAATGCCGAACTTCTGCGGCAGGTCGGTATGTATATGTGCGATAGGTTCCATGCCGGTCATTGTACGGCATGGAAGCGTGGGACGTTGCGCGCAATTCTTCGCCGCGGTCTCCCGTCGTGCAACCAACGGTTGCTTGGAAGGGCGCCTGCCGCCGCGTATGCTTAAGCCATCAACCAGCAGAAAGGAGCCGTTATGGCCTTTGCAGAAAAGCTCATTGCCATCCGTCGCGCCCATCACCTTACCCAAGAGCAGCTCGCCGCCAAGCTCTTCGTCACACGCCAAGCCGTCAGCCGTTGGGAGCGCGACGAGGTCACGCCGGGCATCGACATGATGAAGCTCATCGCCGCCGTAACCGGCGAGCCTCTGTCTCATCTGCTCGAGATGCCCGAGCACTATTGCCAGAGCTGCGGCATGATACTCACGCCCGATGACTGCGGCACCGATGCCACGGGCGCCACGACCGACCATTACTGCAAGTGGTGCTACGACCACGGTAAGTACACCTACGACACCACGATGGAGGCGATGATCGAGGATTGTGCCCCGCGGCTGGCGCAAAACACCGGCATGTCGCTCGACGAAGCCGTCTCGCTCATGGGCGCCGTCCTGCCGCAACTGGAGCGCTGGCGCACCGTGCAGGAAAACGAGGAGCGCTACGGTGCCGAGGCGCGGGCGCGCTATGGCGATGAGGCTATCGATGCAGCAAACGAAGCGCTGCTGGACATGGACCCCGAGACATGGAACGACATGAAGGAACTTGAACGCGCTGTTCTGGGCCAGCTATCGATCGCCATGGGCGATGGCGATGCGGACGGAAGCGAGGCTCGCAAGCTTGTCGCGATGCATCGTCGCTGGATTGCTCTCAACTGGGGATGCGAGCCCCAGAACGAAGCGTATCTGGGCCTCGCCCACGGCTATCTTGCCGACCAGCGCTTTGTTGACTACTACGACAAGCCCTGCGGCACCGGAGCCACGGCGTTTCTGATACAGGCCATCGAGTCGTCGTTGACGCGCGCATAGACCGCGGCGGCTTTGGGTATTTCAATCAAAACTTCAACCGATTGGAGACCCATGGCTACTGATCACGAGCTCGCGCTATTCGTTATGACCGGCTGCCCGTATTGCTTAAAGGTCAAGCGTTTCCTTGCCGATAACGGCGTGACCATTCCCGAGCGCAATATCTCGACCGATACCGGAGCCGAGCAGACGCTCATCGCCGTCGGCGGAAAACGCCAGGTTCCCTGCCTGTTCATCGACGGCAAGCCACTCTACGAGTCGAGCGATATCATCGCGTGGGCACAGAAGAACCTGCTCTAGCGTTCTATTGCGGTCGGCTGGCCCCAACCCATACGACCCAAACATGTACACCAGCATCCAAAATCGACATTTTTCGACATCTTTGGATGCTGGTGTACAGTTTTTTGCAGGGGTAGTCATTGGGGACGTTCTTAAATGACTGGTTGTTTGAGACGGCCTTGGGATTATGGCTGTTTGAGGCCATCTGACATCTCTGGAAAGGGCTCCTTAGAGGACCGTGTTCAAAAAATGGCAAATATGAGTACTGCTACTTGTTTAGTAACAGCGATTTTAATCATTTCAGGGATCATTCAACGCCCCAAGCGCCCGCAGACGGCGTTATTCCTCCCCATATGTTCAATAAAAGAGACGCCTAATGGTATTAAATCTCATCAGGGACCTCATTTTTGAACAAAATAAATGCAACCATAATGGCAACAGTACTCATATTTGCCCTTTTTTGCACACAGCCCTCCAGAATAGTCGTTAGGGACGACTCAAAATGGCAATTCCGGCACTTAGACGCTCTCTTCTTGAATGACTAGTTGTTAAAGAACACTCAGCGACTACTCCAATTCGCGACACGCTGTGTCGCGAATTGAGCTGTTCTCACCACCGAAGACCGGTGAAAGCTCCTGGCCAGAATCTCGAGAGTTTGTTAAAGTGCCCCCTCTGCAGGTTCAATGAGCGCTCATGTTCCAGACTGGAAAGCGAAGAAATATCGAAGCCATCGATGCTCATTTCCTATCGAAAAAACTAGTCAATACACGCTAATTAGCTTGATAAACTGCTTATATTTTTGTCTACAAAACTGTATACAAAAAGAGATTCCGAGAACCAGCGCTCGACATTATGTCAATCGATAGGAGGCACTATGGACGCTAAGCAGCTCGAAAAGATGATGGGGTTTGCCCCCGGAGAGTTGGAGAAAGCCGCGGAGGCATACGAAAAAGATGAGTGGCCGAAGGGTCGCACCATCAAGCTGGGAAGACCGCCGATCTCTGATGAGCCAAGCGTTGTTTTATCGGCACGTGTGGGTGAGTCGGTTCTTGATGCGTTTGACGCAAAAGCAAAGCGCCATGGGCAGACACGCACAGAGCGACTCAGGGAGCTCATCACGATCGATGCAATGATTGCCTAGTTATCCACCGAGCCTAAAGACGTACGCCAGCATCCAAAGTCGACATTTTTCGACATCTTTGGATGCTGGCGTACGGTATTTTGCAACATAGTCATTCGGGACGTTCTTAAATGACTAGTCGCTAAAGAACGTCCCCGATGTCTAACTAGCCGCGGAAGCGAGCTATGGGTGCGAGTGGCTGCTCGCGAAAGACCCGCTCGACGGCGGCGCGGTATTCGTCGACCTTTTTGGTCTTACGCACGAGCTTGTGAACGGTAGCGGGGTCGGCGAAGGCGCACTTGGCGTAGAACCACCACTCCTTCATGCGAAAGACCGCGTTGCCGCCAATCTCTTCTGCATAGGCCGCAAACAGCGTGTCGTGGAAACGCTGCAGTTCGGCTGCCGTGGCAGGGGGGCCGCCCCTGACCATTGGAGGCAATCTGTATTGCCACGCCCCAGCATCACATGGCGCGTCCCGGGATAGGCCTCCACCAGCGCATCCATGTCCTCAAGATCAAAAATGTCGCCGTTGTATGCCACGGGAAACGGTGCCCGCTCCAACGTCTCGCCATAAAACTCTTTGCGCGGCGAGCCCGTATAGCGGTCCTTTTGCACGCGCGGGTGCACAATCAGCTCCGCCAGCGGCATGCGGCAATACAGATCGAGCACGCGCTCGTATTCGTCGTCATTCTCCAGCCCCAGCCTGGTCTTTACCGACACCGGCAACGGCGACCGCTCGCACACATCGCTTAAGAACGCCTCGAGCTCGTCGAGATTGCGCAAGAAACCCGAGCCCTTGCCCTTGGCAACAACTGTACCCGAGGGGCAGCCAAGGTTGAGATTGACCTCGCGGTAGCCCATGTCAGCGAGCACCTGTGCCGCCCACACAAACTCGTCCGCGTTCTTAGACATCAGCTGAGGCACTACGTTGAGCCCCTGGTTATTGGCAGGATCGATCTCCTTAAACGCTTTGCCGCCAAAGCGGTTTCCCACCCGCGGCGGCGGCAAAAACGGCGTGTAGTAGCAGTCGAGCGCACCAAAGCACTCCGCATGCACGCGACGGAACACATGCCCGGTAATCCCCTCCATAGGGGCCAACGATAGAATCATCTACTCTTCTCTCATATCAACACAACAAAGGGGCCGTCCCTTTGTCACATGCATTATGCCTTGCGCTTCAGGCGATTCACAAGGAAGAGGTAGCTACTGAACGATGACCACCCTCCAGCCGCACCCCATACAACGAGGTCTAATACTTTTCCCGAGAAGTGAACGAGTGAAAACGGGCCCCCGAAGCATCGGCACTTTCGAGATGCAATTTCCTGCGGTTTTGCCAGCCAAAT
>UQZC01000056.1 GCA_900545505.1 uncultured Collinsella sp. | reverse complement strand
CACCTTCCAGACTGGAGTTTGTTGCTATGATCAATTCTTTGACATCTCCCTGCATCTTGTCCATCAGCTCTTCGTCATCGTAATCAACGGCGGCCTCGACAACCTCGGCCTCCTCCTCGGCGGAAACCTCGTCAGCAGCCTCAACCTCGGAAGCTTCGGTCTCCACGGTCTCGACTGCCTCAACCTCGGCAGCCATGGTCTCGTTCTCGGTCTCGTTCATGATCTCTTCGTTCTCGGACATGAGACTCCTTCTTGGCCCTCTCGGGCATCATCGCCCCATTCGCGGGGCCCGTCGCGCACTCTTTGCGCTTTAAACATTCATGCCTCTTGGCAAAACGTCCATTAGTTTATGGTGTCGCCATCCAATCTAGCTGCAGAATCTATGTGCACACATTAATGCGACATGTGTGACTCGCGACGAGCGTACACCAGCGATGTCACGAACCCGACCACGGCAATTACAGCCGCCACGCGCACGGCAGCTGCAAATCCAATCGCTTGGGTAACGTCGGTCGCAATGCCAGCGGCGCCGGCAGTCGCCGCAGAACTCGAGAGCAGGCCGATAAACAGCGACGGGCCAAACGATGCGGCAATCATGTTCCACGTGTTGAGCAATGCCGTTCCGTGAGGATGTTCAGCGGCAGGCAGCGTCTCCAAGCCGGCCGTCTGCGAGGGGCTCAGCACCAAACCGACTCCGGCATACACTACAACGGTCAGTGCCACGACAACGCCGATGTTCATGCTTGCCGCCGTCATCGAGATTGCAGTCTGCCCCACGGCAATCAGGGCAAAGCCGACCGGCAGCAGCGGCCATGCGCCACGGGCGTCCATCACGCGTCCGCCCACAATCGAGGTCACGGCGTTGCAGGCAATTGCCGGCAAAATGAGCAGGCCCGCAACAAGTGCGGTCATGCCGTATGTGCCCTCAAAATAGAGCGGCAACAAAACACTCATCGAGAACGTTGTCATCATCGACACCACCACAAGCAGGCACGCAGGCCAAAAACGAACGCTCGCCATGGGACGCACGTTAAGCACCGGATGCTCAAGTTTGAGCTGGCGGGCCGCAAACAGGCCGAGCAGCACAATGGCGGCGAAAAGCGCCACAATGCCGGCAATCAGATTGGTCGAGAACTCGCCTACGGAATATACAAATGCCGTAATGCCGGCGGCGAGCAAAACAACCGACAGAATATCAAGCGTGGTGTTCGAGCGCTCTCCGACATTCTGAACAAGCTTAACGCCCGCCGCAGCGACCACAATGCCGCCCACCAGCGGCACTACGAACACCGCCCTCCAGCCAAATAACGTGCACATAAGGCCGCTGATCACGGGTCCAAACGCCGGCCCCAGCGTAATGCAGGCACCGCCCAGGCTCAGATACAGACCGAGTTTCTCGCGCGGCGCGCAAGACAGCACCACGTTCATCATGAGCGGGAACAAGATGCCCGATCCCGCAGCCTGCAAAATACGACTTGGCAGCAAAACGCTAAACGACGGAGCGACCAGGCACAGGACTTCACCGGCGACCATGCATCCGCATGCGAAAAACAACAGCTTGCGCGTCGAGAAACGGCCTGACAGGAAGGCCATGATGGCCGTAAAGATCGACGTCACAATCATGTAGCCCGAGACGAGCCACTGCGCCGTGGTGGCACTCACCGAAAAGGCTGCCATAATATCGTGCAACGCCACGTTAATGATGTTCTCGTTAAACGCGGCAACAAAGGCTGCAATATACATTACGACGAGAATCGCCGCAGTGGCCGATGGCGCTACTTGAACTTGTTGCTGAGATTTGCTCCCCATGCATTTCCTTCCTCTTGGAACGACAGTCGCATCGCCCCAGAGGAACAGCCCAGGGCGAATAATGAGCCCTAGACTTACGCCAGACGCCGTACACGACGAATCTGACAACATGGTCCAACGTTGAAAGATTGTAACGCGGACGCACAGCTTTCCTTCCGCGCTATTATTAAAAGTCCACGAAAGCATAAGACATGAGGAGCCCGCCATGATTAAGCCCATCATGAAATCCGAGTTCTTTTTGCGTCTGCCTTCCGAAGACGCGGGACCCGACGATGCCGCAACCGGGCAGGATCTCCTGGATACGCTCCACGAGCATGAGCGCGAGTGCGTGGGCCTCGCCGCCAACATGATCGGCGTGCGCAAGCGCATCATCTGCGTAAAGGACGGCAACAGGACACTCCTGATGTACAACCCTCAAATTCTTGAGCAGGTCAATGCCTATCAGACGAGCGAAGGATGCCTCTCGCTGACCGGCGAGCGTCCCTGTACCCGCTATCGCCGCATTAAGGTGGAGTATTTGGACGAGAACTTCGTCCACCGCATCAAAAACTTCTCGGGCTACACCGCCGAGATCATCCAGCACGAAATCGACCACTGCACTGGAATAGTGATCTAGTTCCGCCGATTCAAGAAAGCTCCCTGCAGCAAAACAACTGCAGGGAGCTTTTCATAGTGCGGAGCTTCTATCCCACTAGCTTTGACGGTAATGATCGAAGAAATCGGCGAGGTCTTCGAGCGACTCTTTGAGCACTTCCATGCGCGGCAGGTACACGATACGGAAGTGGTCGGGCTCAGCCCAGTTGAAGCCGCCGCCGCGCGTGATCAGGATCTTTTTCTCGTGCAGCAGGTCAAGGGCGAACTGCTCGTCATCGGTGATGTTGAACTTTTTAACATCCATCTTGGGGAAGATGTAGAACGCCGCACGCGGCTTAACCACCGAGATGCCGTCGATCTTGTTGAGCGCCTCATACACAAAGTTGCGCTGCTCGTAGACACGGCCGCCGGGACGGATGTAGTCGTTGACGGACTGATGGCCACCGAGTGCCGTCTGGACGATCGACTGGGCCGGCACGTTGGAGCACAGGCGCATGTTAGAGAGCATGTTGACGCCCATGATGAAGTCGCTCATGCAGCGCTGGTTGCCCGAAAGCACCATCCAGCCAATACGATAGCCCGCAATCATGTGAGACTTGGACAGACCGCTAAAGGTAACGCAGGGCAGGTCGGGGGCGAGCGAGGCAATCGAGACGTGCTCGTAGCCGTCCATGCACAGGCGGTCGTAGATCTCATCGGCAAAGATCATCAGCTGATGCCTGCGCGCAATCTCGACGATGCCCTCGAGCACCTCGCGCGGATAGACAGAACCCGTGGGGTTGTTGGGGTTGATGATGACGAGAGCTTTGGTCGCGCTCGTAATCTTGGACTCCATATCCTCCAAGTCGGGATACCAATCCGCCTGCTCATCGCACAGATAATGTACGGGATGACCGCCGGCAAGGGTTGCGCACGCCGTCCAGAGCGGATAGTCGGGGCTGGGAATCAGAATCTCGTCGCCGTTGTCGAGCAGCGCGTTCATCGAAAGCTGAATGAGCTCGGACACGCCGTTGCCCGTGTAGATATGCTCCATCTGAACGTTGGGCAGGCCCTTGATCTGCGAATACTGCATGATTGCCTTGCGCGCGGAGAACAGGCCACGCGAGTTGGAATAGCCTTCGCAGTCGGGCAGCTGCTGGCGCATGTCCTTGATAACCTCATCGGGCGTGCGGAAACCGAAGGGCGCCGGGTTGCCGATATTGAGCTTGAGGATGCGCTCGCCCTCGTCCTCCATACGGGCGGCCTCGTCGACGACGGGACCGCGCACGTCATACAGGACGTTATCGAGCTTGGTGGATTTAGAAAAAGTACGCATGGTGGTGCTCCTTGCAATTTGAGCTGAGGGATGGGGTTCGGGCTTGGAATCGTTGCGGGGTGATGATGCCTCGCCTTGATCGGCGTCGCCGGCAAGCAGCCAGGTAACATCGACCTCCAAAATACGGGCGAGCAGCTCAGCCACATCGCGCCGCGGGATCGTCTTGCCGCTCACATATTGGCTCATCTGACTCTTGCCGAGTTTTTTGCCGAGCATCTCCGATGCGCGGATCACGTCCGACTGGCGAACGTCGCGATCGGACATAGCCTGTCGCAGGCGATCGCTAAACGTCTCTTGGGCCACTAGAACCTCCTTGCTGGCAAAGTTCAATTTATAGAACACGAATTGAACCATGGTTCAATTTAGCAAGCAGTATAACGCGGCGCTTCATTCGAAAGTTCAATTTCATGAGAAAATGTATCGGACTCCGAGATCTGCCCAAAGCAAACAATGGCGTGTACACGTTTAGAGGTATTCGAGAAAACGAGCGGCGGCAAGCGAAACATCGGCCGTTCGATATATGGCGTTGATCTGCCGATGGGGATGTCCCTCGAGCGAACGCACGGCAACATCGAACTGACAACGGCGCAAGATGAGCGCGGGAAGAATGCTCACGCCCAGGCCGTCCTCGACCATAGCCATAATCGCATAATCATCCCAGGTCGACAGCTTGGAGCACACCGTCAGCCCCGCCCGACGGAACAGCGGCGTAATCTCGTCATCGGTGCCGCGTTCTAGCAGAATAAACTGCTCGTTGGCTAAATCGGCAAGAGAAACGACCTCCGCCGTGGCAAGCAAAGAGTCTGCCGGCACTACTGCCATCAACTCGTCGCGCACCAAAGACCGCGATGCCATGCCGTTTTCTCGGGGTTCACGCGGGATAAAGCCCAGGTCACAACGACCCTCAGCCACCCATTGTTCAATCTCTGAGTAATCACCCATCAGCAACTCATAATCGACGTCCGGGTGATCGGCGCGAAAGCGCGCAATCACCGGCGGCAGCACGTGGGTCGCCACACTCGAAAACGTACCGATGCAGATTTTGCCACGCATGAGCCCACGCATCTCATCCACTCGTCGCTGCAAACGAGCAAATTCCTCGCATAACGCCTCGACCGCCGGCATAACTTGCTGTCCATCGGCAGAAAGTACTACGCCCTCGCGACTGCGGTCGAGCACCTTAAAGCCCCAATCGGCCTCAAGATCGGCCACCATACGGCTCACGCCCGATTGCGAATAGCTCAGGCGCTCGGCAGCACGCGTAAAGCTTCCGGCGCGCACCGTCTCGAGCAGCACCTGCATCTTTTGAATATTCGTTTCCACGGCGCCCCTCCACCTTTGCATGAGTTTTTGTCATGTTATCTATGCATTATATTCGCTTTTCTTCTAAAACCAGTTCACCCATAGTGAAGATGCTCAGATATAGAGGGGATGTCAGCGCATGAACAACGGGTTGTTTACGTACTTAGCAGCATTGCTATTGTTTGGCTCCAACGGCATCATCGCCGCTGCCATCGCGCTGCCGAGCTCGGATATCGTGCTACTACGCACGTTTTTGGGCGCACTCTCGCTTGTCACCATTCTCGCCATCACCCAACGCCATAAGTTGCAGGCGCCATCTCGCCCCCGCGAAGCCGCAGCCCTCCTCCTCTCGGGAGCTGCGCTGGGCGCCAGCTGGATTTTTCTGTTCCGCGCCTACCAGACGATCGGCGTCGGCGTATCCTCGCTGCTGTACTACTGCGGCCCCATCATTGTCATGGCACTCTCCCCGCTCATCTTTGGCGAAAAGCTGACCGGCGGCAAAATCGCCGGCTTTATCGCCGTTGCTTGCGGTGCTTTTCTCATTGCAGCGCAAGGTCTAGGCGGCAATATGCCCATTGCAGGTATCGCCTGCGGTATCGCCTCGGCATTTTGCTATGCGCTGATGGTCATCGCTAGCAAGGGTGCACCACACATCGAAGGCCTCGAGAACTCCACGCTCCAGGTGAGCGCCGCCTTTGCGACCGCGCTGGTCCTCACGCTCATCACGCAGGGCGCTCCCTCATTCCTGTCCGCCGGTGTCGCCGCCAGTATTGATTGGCGCGCCGTCATCATGCTCGGCGTCGTCAACACCGGCATCGGTTGCCTGCTCTATTTTAGTGCTGTCGCCAAGCTGCCCGTTCAGACCGTCGCGGTCGTCGGCTACCTCGAGCCGCTTTCGGCGGTCGTGTTCTCGGCCGTCCTTTTAGGCGAAGCCATAACACCGATCCGCCTGACGGGCGCCGCACTTATCATCGGCGGCGCGATTTTTTGCGAACTCGCCGGCAAACGCGCAAACGCCAAGGCTGGCATCGCCCAGACAGTGCGTGCTTAAAAGCCCCTGCTTTGAATGCTACCTGCGTAGATAAATAATCCCCAGCTGAGGATTATTGTCTAAAATAACCCGATGTGCCAAACTGCTCTTGTATATATAAAGACGGCATAAAGATTATCTGTCCTAGACAGATAACCAGATGTCCAAGGGAGTCCACGTGGCACACAACAAACTGGAGGCAAGCCCCCAAGACCAGCATGGTCAAGGCGGGCACGGAGCCATTCCCCTCTCCGCTGGCATGCTGCTCGTAACGCTCGGCGTCGTCTATGGTGACATCGGCACGAGCCCCATGTACACCATGAAATCAATCGTCGCCAACAACGGCGGCATCGGCACCGTCAGCGAGGACATGATTCTGGGCGCGCTTTCGCTCGTCATCTGGACCATGACGCTCGTGACCACGGTCAAGTACGTGGTAATCGCCATGAAGGCCGATAACCACAACGAAGGCGGCATCTTCGCCCTGTGGAGAGGGGAGCAAAAAGTACCCCCTGGGCTGCCCCCCCCTGCCATGATCGGCGGCGCGGCGCTGCTCGCCGACGGCATCCTCACCCCCGCCGTCACGGTTACCACGGCCATCGAGGGCTTGCGCACTATCGAGTGGGGCCATGCGCTTTTGGGTGACGGCCAGACCAATGTAATCATCATCACCATCATCATTATCTGCGGCCTGTTTGCCATGCAACGCGCCGGTACCTCGTCGATCGGCAAGCTGTTCGGCCCGCTCATGACGCTGTGGTTCCTGTTCTTGGCTGGCGCCGGTCTGTTCAACATGCTCGGCAACCCGTCCATCCTGCGCGCGCTCAACCCCATCCGCGGCATCATGTTCCTGTTCTCGTCCATCAACCACTCGGGCATCATGGTGCTCGGCTTTGTCTTTCTGTCGACAACCGGTGCCGAGGCGCTCTACTCGGACATGGGCCACGTGGGCAAGGCAAACATCTATGCATCCTGGCCGTTTGTTAAAGCGGCCCTCATCCTCAACTATCTGGGTCAAGGCGCTTGGCTGCTCGCCAATAACTCCAACCCCCAGATGCTCGCAATGGATATCGTCAACCCGTTCTATATGATGCTCCCCGAGCCCCTGCGCCCCTTTGCCATCGTGCTTTCGGCCGTGTCGGCCAACATCGCCTCGCAGGCGCTCATCACCGGCTCGTTCTCGCTGGTATCCGAGGCAACGCGCCTCAACCTTATGCCGCACCTGCGCATCCACTACCCCAGCGACACCAAGGGCCAGCTCTATATTCCGCTCGTCAACAACATCATGTGGGTCGGCTGCATCTTCATCGTGCTGCTATTCCAAAACTCTGAGCGCATGGAAAGCGCCTATGGCCTCGCCATCACCGTGACCATGCTCATGACCACCACACTGCTGACGAGCTATATCGCCGGCATCCTCAAGCACAAGCTGGGTGCCTGCGTCTTCGCCCTGCTCTTTGGTGCCATTGAGCTGTGCTTCTTCGCCTCGTGCCTCACTATGTTCTTTGACGGCGGCTACGTCATGATCTTCCTGGCCGCGCTGCTGTTCGGCCTTATGTATGTGTGGCGCCGCGGCACCGCCATCGAGCGCACGCAAACGATTCTGCTGCCCGTCTCCAAGTACATCGATCAGCTCAACCGCCTGCGCAACGACGAGACCTATCCCGTGCTCGCCGGCAATCTGGTGTTCCTCACCAACAGCCCCGACCCGCTCACGCTCGACCGCGACGTGCTTTATTCCATCCTGGACAAGCACCCCAAGCGCGCCAAGGCATATTGGTTCATCAACGTGCACGTTACCGACGAGCCCTATACGCATGAGTATTCCGTTGAGACCTTTGGCACAGACTTCCTGTTCCGCGTGCGCTTGGACCTGGGCTTTAAGGTCAACCAGCGCATCAACGCCTACCTGCGCCAGATCGTCGGCGACCTGATGGCATCGGGTGAGTTGCCGCCGCAGCATCACACCTACTCTATCTACGAGACACGCGGCAACGTGGGCGACTTCCGTTTTTGCATGCTGCGCAAGATGCTTGCCCCCGAAACGGACATCAACCGCAACGACCACCGTGTGATGGCCATCAAGTACGCCGTCCGCCGCGCCTGCGGAAGCCCGGCGCGCTGGTACGGTCTCGAGAACTCTGCCATCATCATCGAGTACGTGCCGTTGTTTGCCCGCATGCGCCCGGCCGTTAAGCTCGTGCGCACCCAGGTGCCGCTCGAGGTTCAGATTGAAGAGGCCGAGGAAATGGAAGTCGACATCTTCTCGGACGACCTGGTCAACGGCAACGAGGCCGGCAAGAGCATGAACGTCGATCCCACCGAGCTGCTCGAGAGCGTCGCCGATACGCCCGAGCAACAGCAACTCGACGGACTCGAGAGCACCCAGCTCAACGACGCCAACTTCTAGCGACGTCATAAATCAACGACAGCGGCCCTGCACCTCACGAGAGACGCAGGGCCGCTTTGCATTGCAGTAAAGCT
>UQZC01000055.1 GCA_900545505.1 uncultured Collinsella sp. | reverse complement strand
AGCGACCTTTCGTGCTTTGAGCAGCTCCAGGCGGCCGGGTACACCGGCCCCGCATTCTACAACTCGCTTCCCGACACACTTGTTCGCGGCACCATGCTCGCTTCGGTCGCCGGTGGCGGAACGGCGAACTCCGAATTCGAATTTTTGACCGGAGCGACAACGGCCTTTGTCGGATTAGGCAAAATCCCCTATCAGCTATATCAGATGAATGGCGTCAAAAGGACCTTAAGGAGCTTGGGTATACCGCTACCGCTATGCACCCGCAAAACCCCGTCAACTACCATCGAGATAAAATCTATCAGCAGCTGGGCTTTGGAGACTTTCTTTCAATCGGCGATTTCGAAGGTGCGCCCTGTTACCATGCCGGCGTATGCGACTACGCCACCTACGACAAGATACTCGACCTGCTTAGAACCGACGAAGCCCCGCAGTTCATCTTTGACGTCACGATGCAAAATCACGGCGGCTACGACTATGGCACCGTTCACGCCGAGGAGCTGACAAACTATTGGGTCGAGGGAGCCAGCGAGGGCGCCAATAGCGCGCTCAACACCTATCTCACCTGCATCAACGCATCCGACCGGGACCTCGAGTACTTTATCAACGAGCTCCGCAATATCGGCAGACCGGTTGTTCTTGTCTTTTTTGGCGACCATCAGCCGAGCGCCGCAACGACTCTCAACGACGAGCTGTACCTTCAGGAAGATACGGCAAGCCACGCTTTCCGTATCTATCAGTCGACATATTTTGTCTGGGCTAACTATGAAATCGCCGGCAATACCGAGCTCAACGTCTACGACACCGTCGGGGCAAACGAGGTTGCAGCCATTACCCTTAATAAGATCGGCGCCCCGCTCACCGACTATCAAAAGGCTCTGCTTGCAACAAGGTCAGATGTGCCCACCATCAATGTCGCCGGCTACCTTGGTGCCGACGGGCTGCGCTACGACTTGGAATCTGAAGACAGCCCATACGCCTCGACGATCGACAAGCTGCAGCGCATGCAATACCTCGAGTTCGCCAGCAAAGTTCAGTAAGCCCGCCCATTCGCTTGGACCCATCGTATTGCAAGCACGCTCGGCCCAAATGCATCGTAAATGAATCCCGCTCGCAAACGAGGGTACAATGACGCTCGTGTCACATCACGGGGCCCCGGCCCCAACATATACAAAGGAGTCATACATGGGTTGCGAGCACGCACAGGCCGCCGGCGGACAAACGTCGCCGTCGCAATTTGAGGAGAATACGCTGTCCGAGGTCAAACGCGTCATCGCCGTGCTTTCCGGCAAGGGCGGTGTCGGCAAGTCGTTTGTCACCGGTGCCATCGCCACCGAGCTTGCCCGTCACGGCCACAAGGTCGGCGTCCTCGATGCCGACATCACCGGTCCCTCTATCCCCAAGATGTTCGGTATGAGCGGACGCCACGTCCATGCCCTTGGCAACCTCATGCTGCCTGAAATCTCCGAGCACGGCGTCAAGGTCATGAGCTCCAACCTTCTGCTCCAAAACGAGACCGACCCCGTCCTTTGGCGCGGTCCGGTCATCGCAGGCGCCATTAGGCAGTTCTGGAGCGAGACCTCATGGGGCCCCATCGACTACCTGCTGGTCGACATGCCTCCGGGAACAGGCGACGTCGCTCTCACCGTCTTCCAGTCACTGCCCGTCGACGGCATCGTCATCGTCACGAGCCCGCAGGATCTGGTCTCGATGATCGTCGCCAAGGCGGTCAACATGGCCGAGAAGATGAACGTCCCCATTCTGGGCATCGTCGAGAACATGAGCTATATTGAGTGCCCCGACTGCGGCAAGAAGATCGAGGTCTTTGGCAAGAGCAAGCTCCCCGAGGTCGCAGAGCGCTATAACCTCGACATCTTGGGCACGCTTCCCATTAATCCGGCACTCGCCGAGGCCTGCGATAAGGGCGAGGTTGAGACCGCGCTGCCCGATGGCATGTTGCCCAAAGCAGTCTCTGCCGTCGAGGCTATTACCCCGCACGAGACCGACGAGGCCTAAGTGAACACGAGCGCCTTCTATGACGTCCTGGTAATCGGCGGCGGGGCTTCAGGCCTCGCCGCCGCCATTACGGCCGCACGTGCTGGCAAAAGCGTCTGCATCGTTGAGCGCGATGTCGCCTGCGGCCTTAAGCTCCTTGCGACCGGTAACGGCCGCTGCAACCTCTCCAACGAATCGATTGATCCTCAGCGGTATAACCACCCCGCATTCGTCGAATCTGTCATGGGCCCCCAACCCGAACAAAAGCTTATGGGTTTCTTCTCCTCGCTGGGCATCATGACAACCTCCGAGGAAGGCCGACTGTACCCGCGCTCCCTTCGCGCCGAATCGGTGCGCGACGCGCTTCTCAACGTTTGCGACCGCCTAGGTATCACCTTAATCTGCGGAGCCAACGTTGCCTCGGCGCACAAAGCTTCCGAAGGCTGGACACTCCAAATAGACCGTCCAGCGCGGGCACTCAAGGCAAAAAAGCACGACGACCGAAAATCGGAGCTCCGCTCGCTTCGGAAAGCGCTCGCCGATGTCCCTCGCAAGAACGAGGCCCTGCAGGCACATGCCGTAATTATCGCCACGGGTGGTAACCCCACTGGTATCGCCGATACGTTTCGCCTCCCCCTCACTTCGCTGCGCCCCATCCTCTGCCCCGTATCGGCAACGGTCGTCGGCGATCGGGCGGCACTCAAGACGTTGGATGGCCTGCGCGTCCGCGCCCGCTTGACGCTCGCCCGCAATCATAATGAGCTCTGGCACGAAGACGGTGAAGTCCTGTTTCGAACCTTCGGTATCTCGGGCGTCGCCGTCTTCAACCTCTCCCGTCGTATCCAGCACGGCGATACGATCCTGCTCGACGTTTTCCCCGACCTCTCCAAAGACGAGCTGCTCGATATGCTCAACCGGCGCGTTGAGCTGCTCGGTGGCTTTTCGCCCCGCGATCCCCGTTGGCTCGACGGCATGCTCGCCCCGCAACTCTCCCGCGTCGTCTGCACAGCGTTCGAGCAGTGCCATCCAGGCTCCAACGATGTCATCCACCTGGTCTCGATCCTCAAGCACTTTAAGTTGCTCGTCGAGGGAACAGCCGAGGAGCGCTCGGCGCAGGTCACGCGTGGTGGCGTATCTGTCGAGAGCATCTCAACACCCAGTCTACGCGCGAGCAGCGCTGTCGACGCCCCGCTTTACGTCTGCGGCGAAGCGCTCGACATCGACGCCGATTGTGGAGGCTTTAACCTTGCGTGGGCCTGGCTCTCGGGCATTCGCGCTGCAAGCAGCCTGTAGCCGCGCAGTCTATAATCAAAAACGCATTCGGGCCGTCTGGGATACCGGACGGCCTCTTTCTTGCCTCTAAGGAGACCTCGATGATCGAAATCACCCAAGTCAACGCTTCGCTCGATGAAGCCGGCGATGAAAATGCCTGCCTCATTGTTGGCAAGCGAGTCGCCAAGCGCGTCCTACGTTGCAAGGACTCCGAGATCAAGTCCATCGAGCTCCACCGCAAGTCAATCGACGCTCGCAAAAAACGAGACGTCCATTTTATCCTGAGCTTTCGTGTTGAGCTGACTAGTCCCCACCTCGAGCGAGAAGCGGTCGACAGCGTTGCCGAGCGTGACCGCTCGCGCGTACGCGCGATAGAAGACGATGGGTCTTCATTCCCCACCCCCGTCTCCGACGCACCTCAAGAACGCCCTGTCGTTGTCGGCGCCGGATGCGCCGGCCTTTTCGCTGCGCTTACGCTCGCCGAAGCAGGTCTTAAGCCCTTGCTCATCGAGCGCGGCGACCCGGCATTTCGCCGCTCGCATGCGATCGACCTCTTTCTAAAGGAGCGCATCCTCGACCCCGAGAGTAATATCCAGTTTGGTCTGGGCGGCGCGGGGACCTTCTCGGACGGCAAGCTCAATACGGGAACAAAAAATCCCGCCCATCGCCTTATCCTCGAAACCTTCGTCGAGGCGGGTGCGCCCCGCGATATTCTGTGGGATGCCAAGCCGCACATTGGCTCCGACATCCTTCCCACGGTTGTCACCGCTATATCCCAGCGCATCGAGCAGCTCGGAGGTGTCGTCCGTTATCGAACAAAGCTCGTCGACATTTACATCGACGCGTCTGGCGCCATTACCGGTATTGATGTCCAATCGTCCCAAGACGCCGCTTGCGAGCCAATCGAGACAAAGCACCTCATCCTCGCCTGCGGGCATTCTGCTCGCGATATTTTTGAGCTCCTTAAAGACCACAACGTGGCCCTCGCACAAAAGACCTTTGCCATGGGCGTTCGCATCGAGCATCCGCAGCGCGACATCGATCGAGCCCAATATGGAGCCTTGGCGGGACATCCAGCGCTCGGGGCGGCCCCTTACAAACTTGTTGCCCATCTTCCCAACGGCCGCAGCGTGTTCTCGTTTTGCATGTGCCCCGGCGGGCAGGTTGTCGCCGCCTCTTCCGAGCAGGGCCACCTGTGCGTCAACGGCGCCAGCCTCAATGCCCGCGACGGACGCAACGCAAACGCCGCCCTGCTCGTTAACGTCACGCCTGAGGACCTTCCCAACGATGACCAGCTCGCCGGCATCGAGCTCCAGCGTACCTGCGAGGCGGCCGCCTATCGCCTGGGCGGTTCCAACTGGAACGCACCGGCACAACTCGTCGGAGATTTCCTCGCAGGACGCGCCAGCAAGACGCCCGGAAAGGTAAAGCCCACCTATCCGCTCGGTGTGACCTGGACGGCAATTGACGAAGCCCTGCCGCAGCATATCGTCGAGTCGCTCCGCCTGGGACTTCCCCTACTCGGAAAAAAGCTACGAGGCTACGACCGTCCCGATGCCGTTCTTACCGGCGTGGAGACTCGTTCGAGCTCACCGGTCACTGTCACCCGAGACCGAACGTGCCATGCCGTGTCGACCCCGGGCCTCTACCCTTGTGGTGAGGGAGCTGGATATGCCGGCGGCATCATGAGCGCAGCCACCGACGGCATCCGTTGTGCCGAAGCCCTGATCGCAGACCTCTAACGCACGAATTCCAGCGCGCAAAAGACATAGGCCCCGAGCTCCACAGGGAACTCGGGGCCTGTTCGCTATTTCTTAAACCGTGCACCCTGGCGTTTTCTGCCCGATGCGAACGTGGAACCCTTACGGGCCTGCGAACGTAAGCGCTCGATCGTCTCGTCCTCAGACGCACCCTCGAGCATCGCCCGAATCTGAACGACGGCATCGCGCAGGCGCGCCGCCTCCTCAAAGTCCATGGCGGCAGAAGCGTTACGCATGTCCTCTTCCATGGTTTCGACGATCCGCACAAGCTCGTCATGCGGCAGTTCTTCCAACTGCTCCGCAAGTGTCTGCTCGGGCGCCACCGTTTCCGGCACGCCGCCCTCGCCCGACTCATCGGGCGTATAGAATGCACCATGGCCAAGAGAGTCGCCCTTCGAGCGTCCCTTGGAACCCACGGTTTTTTCGGCCTCGGCAATAAAACTTGAGATGTCGTTGATGGCCTTGCGCACCGTCTTGGGCACGATGCCATGCTCTTCGTTATATGCCATCTGAATCTCGCGACGGCGCTGCGTCTCTTCGATGGCCTCTTTCATCGAATCGGTCACAACGTCCGCATACATGATGACTTCGCCATCGGCGTTACGGGCCGCGCGGCCAATCGTCTGAATCAGCGAACGGCGGTTGCGCAAGAAGCCTTCCTTATCGGCATCGAGAATTGCCACCAGTGAGACCTCGGGGAGATCCAAGCCCTCGCGAAGCAGGTTGATGCCAACGAGGACATCGATCTTGCCCTCGCGCAGCGTTCGCAGGATCTCGACACGGTCCATTGTCGCCGTATCAGAGTGCATGTAATTGACCTTAATGCCCGCGTCGAGCAGATGGTCGGTCAGGTCCTCGGCCATGCGCTTGGTCAACGTGGTCACCAGCACGCGCTCCTTGCGGGCAACGCGCTCGCGAATCTCGTCCTCAAGATCGTCAATCTGGCCTCGGACCGGCCGCACGTCAATCTTTGGATCGAGCAGGCCGGTCGGACGAATAATCTGCTCAACGTCGTTCTGGCTAACCCGCAGCTCATAGTCGCCCGGCGTGGCCGAGACGTAGATGAACTGGGGGATCCTCGCCTCAAACTCATCGAAACGAAGCGGGCGGTTATCGAGTGCCGAAGGCAGACGAAAACCATGCTCCACCAGCGTCACCTTACGCGAGCGGTCGCCTTCGTGCATGCCGCGGATCTGCGGCACCGTTACATGGCTCTCGTCGATGATGCAGAGCATGTCCTTAGGAAAGTAATCAATCAGGGTAAACGGCGGCTCGCCCGGTTTTCGACCGTCCAGATGACGCGAGTAGTTCTCGATGCCGTTGCAAAAGCCCATCGTCTCGAGCATCTCAAGATCATAATCGGTGCGCTGCTGCAGACGCTGTGCCTCGAGCAGCTTATCAGTCGCCTTGAGCTCGGCCACACGCTTCTCGCACTCTTCACTGATTGATTTCAGAGCCGCTTTGACCTTAGGCTTCTCAGTCACGTAGTGCGAGGCCGGCCACACGGGAATGGCCTCGTACTCACGTAGCATCTCGCCGGTGACCTCGTCGATCTCGGCAATCAGCTCAACCTCGTCGCCAAAGAACTCAAACCGCAACGGATGCTCGGCATAGGGTGGATACACGTCGACGACATCGCCGCGCACGCGGAAGGTGCCACGTGCCAAATCATAGTCATTGCGATCGTACTGGATATCGATAAGCACATGGATAAAGTCATCGCGCTCGAGCGGCACCTTCTTGTCGACGTTCGGAGCTAGGCCCGCATAGTCCTCAGGAGAGCCAATGCCATAGATACACGAGACCGATGCGACGACGATCACATCGCGTCGAGATAGCAGCGATGCGGTCGCCTGATGTCGCAGCATCTCAACTTCTTCGTTAATCGAGGAATCCTTCTCGATATACGTATCGCTTTGCGGCACATACGCTTCGGGTTGATAGTAATCGTAGTACGACACAAAATAGACCACGGCGTTGTCAGGGAAGAATTCCTTGAGCTCGCTCGCAAGCTGAGCGGCAAGCGTTTTATTGGGAGCCATAACCAGCGTCGGCTTCCCCAGGGCCTCAATAGTCTTAGCCATCGTGAAGGTCTTGCCTGAACCAGTCACGCCCAGCAAAACCTGATAGCGATCTCCGTCCCTCACGCCCTGCACAAGCGACTCAATGGCCTTAGGCTGAGAACCAGCGGGCTCGTATGGAGACACGACCTTAAACGGCACCTCAGAGCCCTCAACGCCAAAACGTTTGAGCTCTCCTCCAACACGCTCAACTTCAAATTCCGCCATGGATACTCCTAACTCATATATCTGCAGTATACGCAGGCGGCAGGCATAGTCCTATACGAACCGATCGGGATAGAGGGTCTTGTAGCGAACCCAGGCATTATTGACACGAATCAGATACGCCTGCGTCTCGGGAAAGGTGATTGCATTATGAAGCGACGTGCTCTGCTGCGCCCATCCGTCGACATTGCCCATGCCGGCGTTATAGGCGGCAATGGCACTGTCAGTCGACCCGTTAAAATACGTCAGAAGATACGAAAGATACACACAGCCAAACTCGATGTTCGTAGCGGGATCGTTAAGGTCGCCGGCTGAATACTCGCTGCCATCGACAAGACCCTTGGCAATCATATCCTGGGCAGTCTCGGGCATCAGCTGCATCAATCCCCGTGCGCCTTGATTCGACTCAGCCTCGGGATCCCAATTCGATTCCGACTTTATGACAGCGCACACCAGATACGGATCAAGATTGTGCGAAATGCTCGATTGCTTTACGTACGCCTCGTAGTCAATCGGATACAAAGGCTTAAAGAAGGCGGCAGGAGCATACGAGTAGACGAGCGAAATAAGGCCGAAGACGAACATAACGGCAAGTGGCGCTACGCGATACCACGTAAAGAAACGTGTCTTAGGCATCGGCCTCATCCTTATCCACTACATCCCCGAAGCCATGGTGCGCAAGCCATGCGTCCAGTTGTTCAAAGAGCGAGTTATCGCCTGCCGCATTATCGATTACCGTCGTAGCGAGATTGCAAAGCGAAGCCTCATCAGGTTGGCATGCAGAGCGCGCATCAAAATCAGAGGACTCCATACCACGATGAATGGCACGCTCGCGACGAACTGCTAAAGGAGCGCTGATAACCAGAATTTCATCAGCCAGGCCAAAAGCATCCTCAAAACCAGTCGGGGCAGAAACCTCGACAACCGCAAAGGGATAACAGGGAGACGAAACCGTACAACAAACCGGATCGAGAATCCTAAGCGAAAGCTGTTCAATCAGAACGGGATGCACGATGCCATTGAGCCGTGCGACCGAATCAGGAGAAGCGAAAGCTCGAGAAGCGAGGATGCTGCGGCGAATGCCGCCTTCCTCATCCAAAATGTCCCAACCGAATTCATCCGCGAGAGTATTGACGATATCAGAGCCCGGCACATACAGAGATTTTGCAAGCTCATCCAGATCGATAAGCATAGCGCCACGAGATTCGAAATAGCGGCAGGCAGTCGACTTACCCGAAGCAATATTGCCCAAGACAAATACGGTAAACATCAAGCCCTCCCTAACGCCAATGCGAGTAATTATCGCTCAAATACACTAGAAGGACTCAAAATACAGCCAAACAGTAAGAGCGCATACGGGGAAGCTAAATCCCGAAGTACAACGTGTATATACGCAAAAAAGGGGGAGGCCGCGAGGCC